>CACBRW010000019.1 GCA_902541745.1 uncultured Pelagibacteraceae bacterium
AATGATAGTAAGGCGTTTGCAAATTATTGGTTACATAATGCATTTATCACAATGTCCAATGAAAAAATGGCAAAATCACAGGGTAATATTTTAAAAATTAAAGATTTTAGAAATAATAAAAGTGGTCAAGTTTTAAGAATGGCTTTGATGAGTGCACATTATCGACAGCCACTTGATTGGAATGATAAGCTTTTAGAGGAATGTGAAAATACAATAAATAAATGGTACAATGTTTACTTAAACATAAAAACAAAATTAAAAATTTCAGATGAAATTCTTAAACCTCTTCTCGATGATTTAAATACACCAGGCTATATTGCTAATTTACATAAACTATATGAGAAAGCAGCGAAGGGTTCTGATGAAGATAAAATATTATTTATTTCTGCCTGCAATTTTATTGGATTGTTAAATGAAACTAAAGAGGATTGGCTTAAATTCAAGAAAAACAAGGTATCAATTTCTGAAAATGAAATTTTAATTAAAATTAATCAGAGAAATGAAGCTAGAGTTAATAAAAATTATAAGGAAGCTGACAAAATAAGAGATGAGCTATTAGACAAAGGTGTTTTAATAGAAGATAAAGATGGTAAAACGACTTGGAAATTTAAATGAGTAAAGAACAACTTTATATATTTGACACAACACTGCGTGATGGTGCGCAAACTCAAGGTGTAGATTTTTCAATTGATGATAAAGAAAAAATCTCATCAGCATTAGATAAATTAGGAGTGGATTATGTTGAAGGTGGTTGGCCAGGTGCAAATCCAACTGATACTGAGTTTTTTAATAAAGATCATAATTTTAAATCAACGAAATTAACTGCATTTGGAATGACTAAAAAATCTGAACACAGTGCAGAAAATGACCCCATGCTCTCATCATTAATCAATTCTAAAAGTACTTCTGTTTGCTTGTTTGGAAAATCATGGGATTTTCAAGTGGATGTCGCATTAGGAATAAGTAATAAGCAGAATTTAATGAATATAAGTGAAAGTACTAAACACATTGTTAAATCTGGAAAAGAGTTCATGTTCGATGCTGAACATTTTTTTGATGGATATAAAGCGAATCCAGAATATGCAATGTCATGTTTAAAAGCTGCTTTTGATAATGGGGCTAGATGGATTGTATTATGTGATACAAATGGCGGCACACTTCCACACGAGATAACAGAAATTGTATCTAAAGTAAGCAAGCAAATCCCTGGAAAAAATTTAGGAATACATGCTCATAATGATACCGAAAATGCTGTAGCAAACAGTCTTGCAGCAGTTCAAGCAGGTGTTAGACAAATCCAGGGCACAATCAATGGTTTGGGTGAAAGATGTGGAAATGCTAATTTAATGTCATTAATTCCCTCATTTTTTTTAAAGAAAGATTTTTCAGATACGTTTGAATTAAGTATTAAAAGAGAAAATTTAAAAAACTTAACTCAATGCTCAAGATTATTAGATGAGATATTAAATAGAAAACCCAATAAACATTTACCTTATGTTGGAGCTTCTGCTTTTTCTCACAAGGGTGGAATGCATGTATCAGCAGTTCAAAAAGATCCTAAAACCTATGAGCACATAAATCCAGAAGAAGTTGGAAACTCTAGAAATATTATTGTTTCAGATCAATCGGGACAATCCAATATAATGTCGAGATTGAATTTAATAGGAATTAAAGTTGAGAAAAGCGATCCAAAAATTAAAAAACTTTTAGATGAAGTTAAAGATCGAGAATTTATTGGTTATAGTTATGATGGTGCTGACGCATCCTTTGAGTTGTTAGCCCGAAGATTAATGGGGGAGATACCAAGATATATTTCTATTAATGAATATGATGTTTCGGTAAAGAAAGATAAAGCAGGAGAAATAGTTTCATATGCAAAAGCACAATTAGAAGTGGATGGAGACAAAATTTTGTGTGAAGGACAAGGAAACGGACCTGTTAATGCTCTAGATAATGCAATTAGAAAGAATGTTAACAAGCTTGCTAAATATTCAGAATATTTAAAAGATTTAAGATTAGTTGATTACAAAGTTAGAATTTTAAACACCGGTACAGAAGCTGTAACAAGAGTAAGTATTGAAAGCACAGATTCGAAGGGTGTTAATTGGTTTACTATTGGGGTATCACCAAATATCATTGATGCATCTTTCAAAGCTCTTGTTGATAGTTTAGATTATAAGTTATTTAAGGATAAAGCACCCGGAAGTTTGTAAGAATGAAAATTAAAAAATTTTCAGAAAAGCCATCTGATCTGAAAGATAGAATAGGTGCAAAACCAATAGTTTGTTATCCAAATACTAGCATTGAAGAAAAAAATTTAAAAATTTTACATTCTGCTCGAGAACACATGGTTAAAAAAGAGGAAGTTATAATACCTCCAAGAGATGCAAAAACATTTGAAGTTAAATTTGGAGAGTTTTTTAGAATTGAAAGTGTAGAGGGACCACAAGTAGGCGATTTAAATTTATTTAATTTAAATAATTTAGAGGAAAAATTTTATTCAGGAAAAACAAGAGCACTTTATGGTACTCATCTTTCAGTGGGAGATAAAATGTTTAGTAGTTTTCCTTATCTTAGATCTTTAGCAACAATAACTTGGGACACTTTAGATTGGTATGATTATGATAAAGATGGAGGATCGGTTCATGATGTCATTGGTACAAGATGTGATCCTTATACATCAAAACTTTTGAGTGATAATGACTATCACTATTGTTGCCACTCAAATTTAACAAGAGCTTTAGTTAAAGAAAAAAATATTCAATTAGATCATGCAGAAAAAATAGTTCACGATGTATTAAATGTTTTTATGTTAACTGGATTTACTAATGATACTAAACAATATTTTATGAAAGCAAGTCCTGTAAGACCTGGTGATTATTTAGAGTTTTTTGCTGAAACAGATTTGTTAGGTGCTCTCTCTGCTTGTCCAGGAGGAGATTGTGGATCTGAACATTCATCCGATGTAGCAAAATGTTATCCATTAAAGGTCTCTATTTGGAAAGTAGATCCAAAATATTTAAATGATATTAAACCATCAGGTATTTCCAATTATAACAGAAATCATGGCATAGATTAATGTCTGTTAATAATATTTCTTTCATTTTACACAAGCCTCAACTCTCAGAAAATATAGGAGCATGTGCAAGAGGAATGAAAAATTTTAATTTTAATAAACTTATTGTTATTAATCCCAAACCAATATTTCCAAATGATAAAATTTTAGCAACTTCAGTAGGAGCAAAAAATATAATTAATAAGGCAAAAAATTTTCAAAATTTAGAAAAACCTTTAAAAAATATTGATATTGTAATTGCAACATCAGCACGATTTAGAAATAAAAATATTAAACATATACAATTAGAAGATTTAAAAAAAATTAATTATAAAAAGAAAATAGCTTTTTTATTTGGTTCAGAAGCATCAGGTCTATCAAATAATGAAATAAGCTATGCAAATTATACTCTTCAAATTCCAACTAACCCTGATTTTAAATCATTAAACCTATCTCATAGCTTAATAATAATTGCCCAATATCTATCAAGTATTATTAACTCAAAAGTATCTTCTTTTAAGAAATCAAATAAAGTTAGATCGGCATCTAAAAAAGAGATAGTTGCTATGGCAAATCTTTGTATCAATAATCTTGAAGAGATTAATTTCTTTAAATCAAAAGAAAAGAAACCGATAATGCTTGAGAACTTGAGGAATATTTTTTATAGAATGGAATTATCTACCAAAGAAACACGTATTTTATCAGGGGTATTTGCAAGTTTAGGCAAAAAACGTTGATTGACAAAATGATGAGTAAGTTTATAAAGCCCACTATCAAATGACAAAAAGATTAAACTCTAAACATAAAGTAGACAGAAGATTAAAAGTTAACCTTTGGGGAAGACCTAAAAGTCCTTTTAATACTAGAGCTTATGGACCAGGACAACATGGTCAAACAAAAACATCAAAGCCATCTGATTATGGAATACAGCTCCAGGCTAAACAAAAATTAAAAGCCTATTATGGCAACATCAACGAGAGACAATTTAGAAATATATACAAAAAAGCAGTAATGCTTAAAGGTGATACTGGTGAAAACTTAATTGGCCTTCTTGAAAGAAGATTAGATGCAGTGATCTACAGAGCAAAATTTGCAACAACAATTTTTTCAGCTAGACAATTAATCAATCATGGCCATGTAAAAGTAAATGGTAAAAAAGTGAATATTGGGAGTTATTTAGTTAGAGAAGAAGATTCAATTGAGATAAGAGATAAATCTAAACAACTTGCAATAATAGATATTGCTCTTGCAAATAAAGAAAGAGAAACTCCAGAATATATTCAGATGGATGAAAAAAACAAAAAACTAAAGTTTGTTAGAGTGCCAAAATTTGAAGAAGTCCCATATCCAATTGTTATGGAGCCCAATTTAGTAATCGAATATTATTCTAGATAATTAGCTTTTAACCTTAAAATTTATATTTTTGCTTTCAAAAAGTTTTGTTAGTTCTCCACTTTCATACATTTCTTTAACAATGTCACATCCACCTATAAATTCATTTTTGACATATAGTTGAGGTATTGTTGGCCAATCACTAAAAACTTTGATTCCTTCTCGTAAATTTTGATTTTCTAAGACATTTATACCTTTGAAATTTACTTCTAGTATTTTTAATATATTTGAAGTAGCCATTGAAAATCCACATTGTGGCGCTTCAGGTGTACCTTTCATAAACAAACATACTTCGTTGTTTTCAATTTCATTTTTTATTAAATCATTTGTTTGTTGATCCATTTTAACTCTCCTTTGTTTTAATTGCTAATGCATGAAGTTCATTGCCCATTCTACCTTTTAATGAGTTATAAACCATTTTATGTTGCTCAATTTTACTCTTTCCAGAAAATTGAGACGAGGTAATGGTAGCTGAATAATGATTTCCATCACCTGCCAAATCCTGTATTTCAACAATTGCATCTGGCATTGCCTCTTTTATAAAATTCTCAATTTCTTTTAAATTCATCGCCATTATTTACTCATATAGTTTGTAAGCCAACTTTTATTAGAAGTTGATAATTCGTCAATTGTAACTTTTGTCTTATCATTAATATATAGTTCATTTTTATTAATTGTGCCAAGTTCATCGAAATGGACTGCATTTTTATGCAATATATCAGCTACTTTTTTAAAATCTTTTTTGTTTATTTCTATAATATATCTACTTTGATCTTCAGCAAAAAAGTATTCTATTTCATTAATTAGATATTTGGGTTTTTTAATATTTATTCCCTTTTTTCCTTTAATACACATTTTCGCTACCGCAGTAATTATGCCACCTAACGAAACATCGTGAGCACTTTTTATTAAATTATTATCGATCAATTTGAGCAATGTTTCTCCATTATTTTTTTCATTAAATAGATTTACTTCAGGTGGAGGACCATTTTTTTCATCTAAAATATTTCTTGCAAATAAACTTTGATCAATATGTCCCTCAGTTTTTCCAATAATCAAAACCAAATTGTCAATTTCTTTAAAGTCCATAGTGATCATATTTTTATAATTTTTTATTAACCCTACGCCACCAATTGCAGGCGTAGGTTTTATACCTTCATCTTTTGTTTGGTTATAGAAAGATACATTTCCAGAAACGACAGGAAATTTTAGGTATTCACTTGCTTCACCTATACCTTGAACACATTCAACAAACTCACCCATATTTTCTTCATTTTCAGGACTTCCAAAATTTAAACAGTTGGTAATAGCAATTGGTTTAGCACCAACAGAAATAAGATTTCTGAAACTTTCACAAACTACTTGTTTTCCACCAGTTAATGGATGTGCCCAACAATAAACTGCAGAGGAGTCGACAGATGCGGCCACTGCTTTATCTGTTCCATGAACTCTTACAACACCTGCATCTCCTCCAGGTTTTTGTATTGTATCTCCCATTACAGTATGATCATACTGTTGCCAAATCCATTCTTTACTGCATACATTTGGATTTGTTAAAATTTTTTTTAATACATCAATAATTTTTAAATGTTTAATATCTTCTTTTTTAATTTTATTTTTTTTAGGTAACTTTGCTTTTTTCCATTTTCGATCATACATAGGAGAGTTTTCAACTAATGTATTAACAGGTATGTCTGCAACTTTTTCTTCATCAAAATAAAGTTCTATTTTTTTTGACTTAGTCGTTTTTCCGATTACCGCAAAATCTAAATTCCATTTATCAAATATTTTTTTTGCTTGTTCTTCGTTACCGTTTTCTAAAACAATCAACATTCTTTCTTGGCTCTCAGAGAGCATAATTTCATATGGTGTCATTTTGGTTTCTCTGCATGGTACTTTATTTAAATTGATTTCAATTCCGAGGTTTCCTTTTGAAGCCATTTCAATACTTGAAGAAGTTAATCCTGCAGCACCCATATCTTGAATGGCTATAATTGAGTCTCCTGCCATTAACTCTAGACAAGCTTCTAGTAAAAGTTTTTCAGTGAATGGATCTCCAACTTGAACTGTTGGCTTTTTTTCCTCAATTTTTTCATCAAAACTCGCTGAAGCCATACTTGCACCATGTATTCCATCTCTTCCAGTTTTAGATCCAACATAAATAACTGGTTTATTTAAACCTGCAGCTTTAGAATAAAAAATCTTATCTTTTTTGACCAAGCCTAATGTCATAGCGTTTACTAAAATATTTCCATTATAGGAGCTATCAAAACTTGTTTGGCCAGCAATTGTAGGAACCCCCATACAGTTTCCATAACCACCTATGCCATGAACAACACCTCTTAATAAATTTTTTGTTTTTTTATGTTGTGGTGATCCAAAATGTATAGAGTTCAAGTTAGCTATTGGTCTTGCGCCCATTGTAAATACATCTCTCATTATTCCTCCAACACCAGTAGCAGCACCTTGATATGGTTCAATAAATGAAGGGTGATTGTGACTTTCTATTTTAAAAACTATCGCATCATTATCTTCAATATCGATAACACCAGCGTTTTCTCCAGGACCTTGAATAACTTTTTTTCCTTTAGTAGGTAATTTTTTTAGGTGTAATCTTGATGATTTATAAGAACAATGTTCATTCCACATCGCAGAAAAAATACCTAGTTCTGTGATATTGGGAGTTCTTTTTAATAGCTCACAAATTTTAGCGTATTCATCTTTTTTTAATCCGTGATCAACTGCTACTTGTTCGTTTACAATCATTTTAAGTTGTTTATTAAGTTTTTAAAAAATAATGATCCATCCTCACCTGATAAAGATGTATCAATCATTCTTTCAGGGTGGGGCATCATTCCTAGAACATTTTTTTCTTTATTAAATATACCTGCAATATTTTTTAAGGATCCATTAGGATTAAATTGATCTTCTATTTTTCCGTTTTTATCACAATAGTTAATAGCTATTTGATTGTTATCTTCAATTTCTTTTAATTGATCATTGGTACAAAAATAATTTCCTTCATTATGAGCTATGTGAAATTCTAAAACTTCGTTATCGACATTTTTAAAATATTTATTTTTCTTATCGTTAATTTTTACAAAAACATTTTTACAAATAAATTCTAAATACTTATTTCTAAGCAAAACACCTGGAACTAAACCAGTTTCTACCAATATTTGAAATCCATTACAGATACCCATAACCATACCACCTGAATTTGCAAAGTTAATTACAGACTGCATTATTTTTGATTTAGATGCCATACTTCCACATCTTAAGTAATCACCATATGAGAAACCACCTGGTAAAACTACTAAGTCACTTTTTGGTAATTCGGCATCTGCATGCCAAACCATTTTATTTTTAAACCCAAACTTCTTCAAAGCAACATCCATATCTCTGTCACAATTTGAACCAGGAAAAGTAATAACTGATGATTTCATTAATTACTTTGGATCAATAATTTTATAATTTTCAATTACAAGATTTGCCAAAAGTTTTTCACACATTTCCTCAACTTTTGCTTTTGCTTTATCGTTATCTGTTTCTTTAGTGTCTATTTCAAAATATTTACCTTGCCTAACCTCATTAAGATCTTCAAAACCCATTCCATCCAAAGTTTGATGAATAACTTTTCCTTGTGGATCAAGTACATCTTTTTTTAAAGTTATAATTACAGAAATTTTCACTTTTTCTTTCTTTTAACTGAAGATAATTTAGTTACATTTACTGCTGAAATATTAGATTGCTCATGCAGTATACCTAATCTTTTAGCAACCTCAGTATAGGCTGGTATTAAATCACCCAAATCTTTTCTAAATCGATCTTTATCCAATTTTTTTTCTGTAATACTGTCCCATAATCTACAAGTATCAGGACTAATTTCATCTGCTAAAATAACCTCATTTTTTCCATCGATTTTAACTCTTCCAAATTCTAATTTAAAATCGATAAGTTTAATACCAACACCCCTGAACATCCCAATCATAAAATCATTAATTCTTAAAATCATCTTTTTAACTTTTTCTATTTCTATTTTTGATGCCCATTCGAATGCTAAAATATGCTCTTCAGATATCAAGGGATCTCCAAGTTTGTCATCCTTTAAGCAGTATTCAATCAGAGGTTCTTTTAAAACAGTACCATCCTCAATACCTAATCTTTTAGTAATTGAACCTGTTGCAACATTTCTCACAATGAATTCGATCGGAATTATTTCTACAAGTTTAATAATTTGCTCACGCATATTTAACCTTTTAACTAAATGATTTTTGATTCCTATTTGAGAAAGGTTAGAGAGTATATGTTCTGATATTCTATTGTTTAGAACACCTTTACCCTCAATTGTAGTTTTTTTTTGATTATTGAATGCAGTTGCATCATCTTTAAAATATTGAATAACTAAGTTTTTATCATTTGTTGCATAAATGATTTTAGCTTTTCCCTCGTATAATTTTTTACCTTTTTTCATTATTTAAAAACTCTTCTAAAGATAAAATTTACATTTTTAAAGTGTTTAGAATAATTAAATATAGATTTTAGTTTTTTTTGTGAAATTTTACTCACTATAAGTTTATCAGATGAAATGACATCAATTAAGTTTAAATTTTCTGCAAAACATTTTTTTGCATATGATTGTACCATCTTATAGGATTTTTCTCTGCTTAATCCTGTCTTAGTTAATTCCAACATAACTTCTTGAGAAAAAATTAATCCTTTTGTTAAATTTAAGTTTTCAAGCATTTTTTTAGGATAAACAATCATATTATCTAAAATATTTGTAAGCCTAACCAATGCAAAGTCGGTTATTATGTTTGCATCGGGTCCTATATTTCTTTCTACACTTGAGTGAGATATATCTCTTTCATGCCAAAGAGCTATATTTTCAAGCGCTGGTACAACTGCACTTCTAACCATCCTAGCTAAGCCTGTTAAATTTTCGCTTAAAATAGGATTTTTTTTATGCGGCATTGCAGAGGATCCTTTTTGATTTTTAGAAAAATATTCCTGTAGTTCATAAACTTCAGTTCTTTGTAGGTGTCTTATTTCAATTGCTACTCTTTCAATGGATCCTGCAATAATACCTAAAACAGAAAAATAAAATGCATGTCTATCTCTTGGAATTACTTGTGTGGATATTGGTTCAACTTTTAGTCCTAATTTTTTTGCTACATGTTTTTCAACATTTGGATTGATGTTAGCAAATGTTCCAACAGCACCTGATATTGCACAAGTTGATACTTCATCTATCGCATCTTTTAATCTATTTCTGTTTCTTTTAAATTCCTCATAAAACGAAGCTAATTTTAAACCAAATGTAATTGGCTCTGCATGAATACCATGGCTTCTACCCATACAAGGTGTAAATTTATATTTTTTTGCCTGTTTTTTCAAAACTTTTAAAATCTGATCTATATCTTTTAAAATAATTTTGCCTGATTGGACCAACTGAATATTAAAGCTTGTATCCAAAACATCTGATGATGTCATTCCTTGATGCAAGTACCGTGCTTTGATACCAGCTTTTTCTGTTACAGAGGTAAGAAATGCTATTACATCATGTTTTACTTCAGATTCAATTTTGTGAATTCTGCTTACATTAATTTTAGATTTTTTTTTAACGATTGAAGCAACACCTCTTGGAATTTGACCAAGTTTTTCCATTGCCTCTGCAGCTGCAACCTCAACATCTAACCAGATCTTGTATTTATTTTCTTCTGACCAAATATCAGTTAATTCTTTTCGCGAGTATCTTTTAATCATTAATTATAAGTATGGAGGCTTTGAATAACCTTTAGCAGATTCTGTAAAGATTTCATAACCATTTTCAGTAATTCCTAATGTATGTTCAAATTGAGCAGATAAAGATTTATCTTTTGTAACAGCTGTCCATCCATCATTCAACAATTTTACATCATATTTACCTGCGTTTATCATTGGTTCTATAGTAAATGTCATACCAGGTCTTAATTCCATGCCTGTATTTTTTTTACCATAGTGTAAAATATTTGGTGGCTCATGAAATATTGTACTTATTCCATGACCACAAAAATCTCTGACAACTGAAAATCCTTTTTCTTCTACAAAAGATTGAATTTCATAACCAATATCTCCTAATTTAATTCCAGGTTTTAAAATTTTTATTGCTCTCATCATAGATTCGTAAGTGGCATCTATAAGATTGTTTAACTTAACAGGAGTTTTTCCAATGCAAAACATTCTGCTTGTATCTCCGTAATGCTCATCAACAATTGCTGTAACATCAACATTTACAGCATCACCTTCATGTAAAATTCTATCTGAGGGTATTCCGTGACACACAACATGATTTAAAGATGTACATAAAGATTTTGTAAATCCTCTGTAATATAGTGGAGCAGAATAACCACCATTATCTCTTATAAACTCATATCCTAACTTGTCGATGTAATCTGTAGAAACACCTTCTTTAATATTTTTAGTTAACATATCTAAAGTTCTTGCAGCCAATTTTCCTGCGACTCTCATTTTTTCAAATTTTTCTTTATAATCAGTCATCTATAATTTTTAATTTTTTATCTATAAAAATTTTCTTAGAACTTATATCACATCTATAAGCTAAAAAATTTACACCAGCTTTTTTAGCTTTTAAGTAGGCTTTGTAATATTCTTCATCTATATCTTTGGCTATTTTAAAATATTTCATATTTTGGATTTGAACTAAAAATATTAAGTATGTTTTATAACTTTTTTTTATGGCATCAATAAGGGTTAATAAATGCTTAATTCCTCTTGCTGTTGGTGCATCTGGAAATTCAGCAGTATCCTTATTTCTAAATAAAGTAACATTTTTAACCTCAACGAACATTTTTTGACCCTTTTTTTTTAATAAAAAATCAAATCTTGTTTCTTTATTAAAAAAAACCTCGGCTTTAATAATGTCATTATTCTTGAGTTCATTTACAAGATTATTTTTGAGACCATGCTCAACTATTCTATTTGCCATATGAGTATTTACCCCAACTAAATTTTTTCTAGATTTAATAATCTCCAATCCATATTTAAGTTTTCTTTTGGGATCGTTATTAGGAAGCAAATAAACTTCATTACCTTCATCTAACAAACCTTTCATTGAGCCTGTATTAGGGCAATGCGCTATGACAATTTCCTTACCCAGTTTTACATCAGTAAAAAACCTTTTATATCGTTTGATTAATTTGCCTTTTACTAAAGACTTGGTAAATTCCATTACTAAATTATATATTTCATATGGATAAAAAAGTAAAAGTTAATGCATCAATATTAATTATTGGTAATGAAATTTTGTCAGGTAGAACTCAAGACACAAATACCTCAACTCTAGCAATATGGTTAAATTCAATTGGAGTTAATGTTGCAGAAGTAAGAGTAATTCCAGATGATGAAAAAAAAATTGTGGATACTTTGAATTTACTTAGAGCAACTTATGATTATGTTTTTACAACTGGAGGTATAGGTCCAACGCATGACGATATAACAGCTCAATCAGTATCAAAGGCTTTTGGAATTAAATATGAAGTCCACAAAGAAGCTTTTAAAATTTTAGAAAAATATTATCAACCTGGTGAGTTTAACGATGGTAGACAAAAGATGGCGTGGATGCCTGAGAATGCAAAATTAATTTTAAATCCAACAAGCGGTGCTCCGGGATTTAATGTTGATAATGTTTTTTCTTTGCCTGGAGTTCCCTCTATTTTGAAATCTATGTTAGGTGGTTTAACAAATAAAATTGTAGGTGGGGAACCTATTAAAAGTCTTACTATAAGTTTAAAAACAGTAGAAAGTGAAATAGCAAATTCTTTAACTAAAGTTCAAAATGATAATAAAGATGTTGAAATTGGTAGCTACCCATTTTTTCATGCAGGAAAATTAGGAGTGTCAATTGTAATTAGATCTGTGAATCAAAGTAAAATTGATAATTGTAATTCTCAAATTTTAAAATTTGTGAACGAAAAAAATATTGAAGTAGTGGATCGATAATGTTGTATTTTGCCTATGGTAGTAATCTTCATCATTTTCAAATGAAACGAAGATGCAAAGACAGTATTTTTTTAAAAAAAATAAATTTAAAAGATTTTAAATTAACCTTTAGAAGTAAATATAGGGCTGCAGATATAGAGGTTAAAAAAAATTCAATTGTACCCGGTGCTTTATTTAAAATTTCTAAAAGTGATGAAAAAAAGTTAGATGTGTATGAAGATTTTCCAATATTATATAAAAAACATTATTTTTATTATTATGGAAAAAAAGTGATGACTTATACAATGGTTAAAAAATCTCCATTCAAATTTCCAACTGAAAGGTATTTAAATGTTGTTAAAAAAGGTTATCAAGATTGTAAACTTGATAAAAAGTATTTAATAAAAGCGTTACAAAACTAATTCAAAATGTTTTTACATACAAAATTAGAAACCAGAACTGATCCTATTAGAATAGCTTTTATTGGATGTGGAAAATTTGTCAGTATGTTTTTGGCTCAATATAATCATTTAAACAAAATACAGATTGATAGTATTGTTGATATTAATATTGACCAAGCTAAAAAAAATTGTCTAAACAGCGGACTTAGTCTAGAAAATATTAAGGAAATAAATTTTTCTAATTCTCTTGACGATATTTTAGACAGAGATATTGAAATTTTTATTGAAGCTACTGGAAATCCAATAATTGGAACTGTTCACGCAAAAAAAATTATTACAAATAAAAAACATATAATTTTAGTTAACGTTGAGGCTGATATTACATGTGGGAAATATCTTTCTGATCTTGCAAAAGAAAAAAATGTTATTTGTTCAATGGCATACGGAGATCAACCATCATTAATATTGGAACAAATTGAGTGGGCTAGATTAAATGGATTTCAAGTAATCTGTGCAGGAAAAGGAACCAAATATCATCCAAGTTTTGAATATTCAACACCAGATACTGTTTGGGGTCATTATGGTCTAACAAAAGATAGAGCAGAAAATGAATCTGGCATGAACCCAAAAATGTTTAATAGTTTTTTGTGTGGTGATAAATCAGCAATAGAAATGTGTGCGGTAAGTAATGCTGCAAATCTAAAATGTCCCAATAATGGTTTAACTTTCCCTCCAATTGGCGTCTATGATATTGCTAAGAAAATGATTCCTAAAAAAGATGGGGGTTTAATAGATAGTGAAGGGCAGGTTGAGGTAATTTCAAGTATTGACCTAGAAAAAAAAGATATTGAAAATGATTTAAGATGGGGTGTTTACATTGTTTTAAAAGCAAAGAACGAATATGTAAAAAATTGTTTTAAGGATTATGGAATGGTGACAGATACCTCAGGCAATTATTCTGCTATATGGAGGCCATATCATTATATAGGTTTAGAACTTGCTCAATCCATATACTCTATAGCCTTAGATAATAGAGCAACTGGTTTTACAAAATATTATAATGCTGAGGTTGCAAGTATTGCAAAGAAAGATTTGAAAAAAGGTGAAAAACTTGATGGAGAGGGTGGATTTTGTGCAAGAGGTAGATTGATTACCTCAAAAAAATCAAAAAAAGAAAAAATATTGCCATTGGGTCTTACTGATAATGCAATTTTAAAAAAAAATATTAGTAAGGATGAAATAATAAAAATAGAAGATGTTGATCTTAATCTACCGGATGAGGTATTAGAGGCTAGAAGTTATCAATACAATCTAATTAATTAATAAAGTACTTAAAGATAATATTTATTATCTTCATTAACAGCTTTTTCTAATCTTATTAAAAAATCAGGTATGGCACTTTTAACTCTACTCCAAGTTGGTATAAATGGTGCATCCATTGGATTTAGATAAAAATCTTCTCCTGCTTTAATTATATTTTTAGAAAATAATTCTACAGCCTTTTCTTCAGAATGAGAGTCAAATTTCAAACCATTCATTTCAGCATCGCCTCGATATGCATCAATTAAATCAAGTGCTGACCTATAGTAAGTTGCTTTAAGTGATCTTAATTGCTCTCTACTAAACGAGTGACCTTGTGTAGCAAGTTTTTTTATAAAGGTTTTTATTATGTCAATGGACATTCTTGAAAGACCTTTATTCTCATCATCAGCAGATAAATCCTGGTGTTTATGTTCATAAGTATCGGCTAAATCAACTTGGCAAATATTTTGTGGAGAAAAGTTTCTTTGCATTTCTGATAAAATTCCAATTTCAATACCCCAGTCTGATGAAATTCTTAATTCTGGTAGAATGTTTCTTCTAAAAGAAAATTCTCCAGCTAATGGATATTTGAATGATTTCATAAAATCCAAATACTCACTTTTACCTATAGTTTTTTCTAAAGCATTTAATAATGGAAACACTAATAATCTAGCTACTCTACCATTCATTTTGTTATCTGCTACTCGAGGATAGTAACCCTTGCAAAATTCAAAATTAAACAATGGATTAACTACTGGATAAAATAATTTTGCTAACATTCTTCGATCATATGTTTTAATATCACAATCATGTAAAGCAACAGATCTTGCACTATTTCTTGCTATAGACATTCCGATACAGTACCAAACATTTCTACCTTTACCTTTTTCATTCGGTGCTAATGCTTTTTTTTGTAATTCTTTATCTAATTTTTTTAAATTTGGACCATCGTTCCAAAGTATTGTAAATGGAGTTTTTAATTTTTCAAAAAATGTCCATGCCTTTCGGGCCTGTTTTTCATTAGCTTGATCTAGTCCTATAATTATATGATGCAAGTAATTAGTTTGAGCAATTTCAGAAACTATTTTTGGTAATGCATCTCCATTTAATTCACTATAAAGACAAGGTAAAATAAGTTCCATTTTTCTTTCTTTTGAAAAACTTAAAAGTTCTTTCTCTATTTGAATTGTTGACTTTGTACCAAAATCATGAAGCGTAGAAATAATCCCATTTTGTGTAAATTCGCTCATGCTCTTTTTTTATTAATGTTTTTGTATTTTAACTAGAGCCATTTTAATCACATCTGCCCAGCCCTCAGGGGATGGCTTGTTAGTAGTAATTAAATTATTAATAGGTATTTTATCTAAAGTGAATTTGTCATTAAAAACTAAGCAAGGAATATCACTTATTTTTAGCATATCCATGTCATTGTAATTATCTCCAACAGCTACTGTTTTTACATTTTTATGATGTTTTTTGAAAAATCTGACAAATACTCGCTGAGCTTTAGCTTTATTAATTCTATCAGTTAAATTTACTACCCTTCCACCTTCTTGTAGGTAGAGACCATCCTTTTTTATGATTTTTGATAATTGATTTTTTTCATTTTTATTTCCATTAAATAATAAAGGAATTGTGTATTTGCGATCTAAAGCCATTTTGAGTTTTTTATCTTGCAAACCAAAAATCAAACTTTGGCTCTTTTCATCCATTTCGGATAACCATTTGCATTTGTTTTGTAAGTTAATTGGAACTATATTTTTAAAAATATTTATTACATCTTCCTTTTCTCTACTAAGAATTAATTCTTTGGGTAAATCTTTATTTAATAAATCTAAACCATGTATAGCTGCTCCATTTTCACAAATGTAAGGTAAACTCAAACCTAAATCGTAACTAAATTCTAGAATTTCTTTGTCAGTTTTGCTTGAGTTAGGTATTACAAATATACCTTTTGAAATGATTTGTTTTAAATAGTCTTTAATTTCATCAAACTCAAATGTATCTCTATGAAGAAGTGAACCATCGAGATCGGTAAATATCAAAACTTTAAACACTTTTCCCATTGATTAATCTTTATAAAAATTTCTAATAAATAACAATTTTACATATTAAGCTTGTTCAATTATAAATATTAGCATAAATACTCATGAAACTCATTAATGCCCTCGTGGTGAAATTGGTAGACACAAAGGACTTAAAATCCTTGCCGCTTGCGGAGTGCCAGTTCGAGTCTGGCCGAGGGCACCATTATTTTCAATTATTGATTATTTTTTTTAAATTATCATAAACTAAATTAAGAACTTCATCCCAGTTATCAAATTTTGTTTGTTTATAAATTTTCATATTTGGATATGGATTAAGATCATAAAATTTGCCCCATCTCCAATCAGGATAAAGTGATAATAAAGCCCAAGTTTCTTTTTTTATTGATCCTGAAAAATGCAAAAATGAAGTATCAGTAGTGATTAATAAATCTAATGTATTTATGAAAGAAGGAATATCCGATAAAAGCAGTTCTCCATAATTAATTATATTTGATTTATTAAAATAAGACTTATCCTCTTTTCTAATTTCGTTTTGAATAGAATAAAAATTTGCATTTAAATTTAAAATTTTATCAAACTTTGATAAGGAAATTGATCTGTAAGGTTCATTTGGACCATTAATTGAGCCTGACCAGACTAAACCTATGTTTATCTTAGACTTATCGATTTTATTTCTAAAATATTCAGATTTTTGTGAATTTATTAAAATCAGGTTATCATTATATTTATTTATCTCTCTAAAAAAAAATTTTGGGAGTGATCCTAATGGAATTTTATAATTATATTTATCAATGCTTAAATCCTTTTTATTGCATATATTAATCTCATTAAGATCATTTCTAAAAATTTCTTTTAATTTTTGATTTGGAATAAAATCGATATTTTTACAGTGTTTGGATAGTGGTAATAAATATTTGGAAAATTGTATGCAATCACCAATTCCCTGTTCATTATAAACTAGTAATTTTTTTTTATATAATTCTTCACCTTTCCATTTAGGTATTTCAGGATATAAATTATTCATTGATGAAATTCTTAACTCATAATTTTTCCAACCACTTTCAAAATTGCCGTCATATAAATCTCGCATTCCCTTAAATCTGATTACATCTATATTATTAGGATACAAATTATTTATTTGATTAATAATTTGTCTGCCTTTCTCTATCTCACCTATAGTAAAGTAAATTTTGCAAAGCATGATATAAGCATTGGGAGCTGGATTTTTAACTTGAGTAATAATTTTATTTAATAAATCTATTGCCTCATTAAATTGTTTTTTTTATTACAAAAAAATCTGCTTTGTTGATTAAAAATTCATAATAATTTTCATCAATTTGTTT
>CACBRW010000020.1 GCA_902541745.1 uncultured Pelagibacteraceae bacterium
TACCAACAGTATCCCTTATTACTTCAACAAGTGGCTCATGATCTGTATCATAAAATTTAGAGAACAAACCTGGTCCTGGGAAAGTATTACCCATGAATGTTCTCGTGGTTTGCCAGTCTAATCCTTTTTCAATTCCTTTTTCTAATTTTCTTGTATCGAAAGCCACAAAGTCAGAACATTGTCTACCAGTTGGACTTATTACCTGAATATAATCTCCTTCTTTAACCTCATAAGATATTGAAGTTTCTTTATTTATATTTTCTTCGTAAACAGGTTCGAAAACAGGATCAGGAATTACATTTAATTCCTTATCATTAACAATTTTAGCTCTTTTAACAAATATAGTTAAATCAGTTGGTGGATTTTGTTTTGTAACATCCATATCTTCGCCAGGTGCTGAAAATATTGCGTAACATTTATCTTTTGATTTTAATTTAATTTTTTCACCAGGCTCTGTGTATAAATCAAATATAATTGATGATTTTGAATTAGAAATTTTTAAATTTCTTTTTTTTAATTGATAGTTGGTTGCTAAAATTGTTTCATCATTCCCGCTAAGAATATTTCTAATGTAATTTTTTTCATTATTTGATTTTAAATTTAAAATTCCAACATCAGATTTACCATCTTTGTTAAAACAAATTATTTCACAAATTTGATTACCCTCATTATTAATAATTTCTAATTCATCATCAGGAAAAATTTGAAAAGCAGTTAGACCACCACCATTAACAACATGTCTTTCAACTCCAGGTGGTAATATATTTAAACCAGGATATTTAATATCTATACTTGTCCCTAACATTTTAAAATTTTTTTAATGTTATAATTATTATCACCATTTTTATTGTTTAAATATATATATATTTTTTAGAACTAATTATTCTTTACCTAACTATTCTTTTTGTCATAGACTATTAAATATTAATATTAATAGAGGGGTATACATGAAAAAAATAATATCTTTACTATCTGCTCTAGTGATTTCTGTTGTAAGTTTTGCGGGAATTTCTAATGCTGATAGCAAGAAGCCTATCGTTATCCCAACTCATAACTGGTCAAGTCAAATTGTAATGGCTTATGTTATTGGTGGGATTTTTGAAAGTATGGGCAATAACGTTAAATACGTTAACGCTGACTCACAAGCAGTTTATGAGTCAATTAGAATTGGAGATGTAACTATATCTCACGAGGTATGGGAATCTGCATTTGGTAAATCTTTTACTACTGCTTTAGATAAAGGTGGTTTATTAGATTGGGGTGATCATGAAGCAAGAACTCTTGAGGATATGGGATATCCAAACTGGGTTGCTGAAAAAGGATTGTGCCCAGGTTTACCAGACTGGACTGCTTTAAAAAATCCAGATTGTGCTAAAAACTTTACTACACCTGACTCTCCAGATGGAAAAGGAAGAATGTTGGAAGGTCCACAAACTTGGCATGGTGACTTAATTCCACAAAGGGTTGATGCACTAGGTTTAGGTGATTTATGGTGGGTTAAATTTGCTGGAAGTGCTGATGCACTTTGGGCAGAATTAGCTGCAGCTGAAAAAGAAGGAAGAGGAACAATTATTTTCAACTGGACGCCTAACTTTACAGATGGTGCTGGTTTTACATTTATTGACTTCCCTCCATATACAGCTGGTTGCAGACCAGAAGATGGT
Organism: uncultured Pelagibacteraceae bacterium; assembly: GCA_902541745.1. Taxonomy (GTDB): domain Bacteria; phylum Pseudomonadota; class Alphaproteobacteria; order Pelagibacterales; family Pelagibacteraceae; genus Pelagibacter. Next base: position 1,665 of record CACBRW010000020.1, read on the forward strand.
GGAGACGGTAAATGTGGTTCTCCTGATGGATACTTGAAAAAAGCAGTTCATGAGGATTTCCCAAAAACTCATCCTGATGCAGCAGCAACGTTTAAGAAAATGTCATTCTCTACAAGTCAAATTGGAGCAATGGCAGCTTTAGTTGACGTTGACAAAATGACTCACGAAGATGCAGCTAAAAAATGGTTAGCTGATAACGAGTCAGTTTGGAAAGCATTTACTAAATAAGGATTAAAGTTAAAAATTTAAAATCTCCCCCAACTTTTTGGGGGGGATTTTTTTTTATATGATTTTGTGTAAAATAAATTCATGAAAAAATTTCTACTTTTTATATTTTTAAGCTTTTTAATAAGTACTTCTGTATTTGCCCGAAGCACTGGTTGTAAAGAGGGTAATTGTGATAATGGTTATGGTAAGTGGGTTTACACTGATAAAACCACTTATGAAGGTGAGTGGGTTTCTACAAAAAAAGAGGGACAAGGTATAGAGACTTGGCCAAATGGATATATTTATAAAGGAGAATTTAAAAATAGTGTTTGGAGCGGAATTGGAACATTAACATTTCCTGATGGCTCTACTTATGAAGGGGAGTGGGCTAATGGTTTTATGAATGGTCAAGGAACATTTACTTGGGCTGATGGAAAACAAAAAACAGGTATTTGGAAGAACGGTAAGTTAAAAGAATAATGTCTAAAGAAAATTATATTAATAAAATAAAAGATTTACCCTATTCTTTGAGACAATTTATTGGTCTTATATTTATTACTCTATTAGTAATTGTATCTTTTAGTATTTTAAATGGAATTTTTGGACAAGGTGATGATTTAGTAAAAAGAATGAAGTTAGAGGAAGAAAGAATTGCTGAAGAAAAAAAACTAAGTGAGTTAATATCTAAACTACCCTCTGGAATATTAGTTTCATTTGATGGAACTGATCATTACAAATTAACGGATGATGTATATGAGCAAGTATGTAAAGCTACAAAACTAATTCCTCAAAGAGCAATAATGGGTGCTAATTTCTTAAATTTTAGAGCACATGAGCTATATACCATTAATGGAAATAAAATTGATGAGACTTTTGTCAAATGGGATGAAGAAAAAAACAAATGTTTTGCGGGTTTTACAGTTAGTGGAAACAATGTAGGTGTTGATGAAAGTATTACTATAAGTGGAGAAGCTTTAAGTTTTTTAAGTACTGGAATTGATACTAGAGTTTATTTTATTAAAAATTTTTAATTAGGAAAGGCAACAATTATTAACATTTTAATTTTATAGAATTTAATATAACTTTAAAACAATTTATGTCTGAGACTGTAATCAAATGCGAGTCGGTTTATAAAATTTTTGGAGAAAATGCCAAAAAGATGCTTGAAGAGTCTAATGGCAATGTAGATGCAAAAACCTTTCAGGAAAGAGGATGCATTGTTGGAGTAAATAATGCTTCTTTTGAAGTTGCAAAAGGAGAAATGTTAGTAGTAATGGGTTTATCTGGTTCAGGTAAATCAACACTTCTTAGGTGTATTTCAAGATTAACTGATGCTACCGGTGGAAAAATTTTTATCGAAGGTCAAGATTTATTAGAATTAAATAATAAAGAGCTTATTGAGCTTAGAAGAAATAAAATGGGAATGGTTTTTCAAAGTTTTGCTTTGTTACCTCATAAAACAGTTGTTGAAAATATTGCTTTTCCGCTTCAAATAAAAGGCACTAATACTGAAGAGAGTATTAGTAGAGCAATGGAAATGGTAAAACTAGTTGGACTAGATGGAAGAGAGAATTATTTTCCAAGAGAACTTTCAGGTGGACAACAACAGAGGGTAGGAATCGCAAGGTCATTAGCAGTAGAGCCTGATATATGGTTTTTAGATGAACCTTTTTCTGCATTAGATCCATTGATTAGAAAAGAAATGCAAGATGAGTTTTTAAGACTTCAGGAAAAATTACAGAAAACCATCATGTTCATCACTCATGATTTTGATGAGGCATTAAAGTTAGCTGATCGAATAGCAATCATGAAAGATGGTATAATTGAACAATTAGATACACCTGCAAATATCGTACTAAATCCAGCAACTGAATATGTAAGAAAGTTTACTGAAGAAGTACCGAGAGAGAAGGTTTTGATTATTGAGGATGTAATGGATGCTTCAAGTAAAGATAATTTAGGAGATTTAAAAGTATCAAAAGATGAAATTATAGAAAATGTTGCAGAGAAAATACTTACTCAAGAAAAATTAGTAGGAGTAGTTGACTCAAATAATAATATTGTAGGATCAATTAAACCTTCAAAAATAATAGATACAGTTTTTGGAGGAAGAAAAAACGGTAGTTAAAATATGGAGTATTTAAAAAAATATCCAAAATTATTTCAGTGGTTATTTTTATTAATTGTATTTTTTGCTTTATGTTTTGCAATTGATGTTCCTGAAACTTATAAATTTATAAGAGGCCAGGCCGAATTTGTTAAAGATCCAAACCAAAGTGTTTATTTTTTTCTAGGTAAAGAGGTTAGGTATTATGCCTTTGATGTATTTTGGAGATTGCCTCCACTTCTAGGATGGCTGCCTATTTGGATAAATGACTCTTTATTTTTCTTAATGAATGAATGGATGCCAATGGAGTTTTGGAACGAAGATACTCAAGAATTTAAAACTCGACCATTATTATTAGAGATTAGTAGAAATTTAACTTCATTTATGACTTTTTTAATTGAATTAATTAGGGAGATTTTACTTGGAGGTTTAGAAACTATTGTTGCATTTACAAGTTGGGATTTTATTGATGCTTATCCATGGTTAGAGTTGCCAGGTTTACCTTGGACCATTGTTGCAGCTGGAGCAGCTATACTATCTTATAAATTAAGTGGAAAAGGATTGGCTTTGTTTGCAGGTTTAACAATGATCTATATTTCTATATTTGGTCAATGGAAACCATCAATGCAAACGCTTTCTTTTATACTTGTTGCAGCTCCACTTTCATTTATTTTTGGTTTAGGCCTAGGTATTGCAGCTTACAAAAGTAAACGTGTTGAAAAAGCATTGTACCCAATTCTTCTAGTAATGCAGACTATGCCACAATACGCTGTATTAGTTCCTGCACTTGTTTTATTTGGAGTAGGTGATCACGCTGCTGTAATTATTACTATGGTTGTTGCGGTTCCACCAATGATATTATTAACAATATTAGGTTTAAGAGCCATACCTCCAGAAGTTATTGAAGCTGGAAGAATGAGTGGTTGTACCAATTGGCAATTAATGTTCAAGGTACTGATTCCAACAGCAAGAAGAGATATTTTAATTGGAGTTAACCAAGTTATTATGGTTTGTTTTTCAATGGCAGTTATATCTGCGTTCATTGGCGCGAAAGGATTAGGATTTAATTTGTTGTTAGCACTTAATCAACTCAATATAGGCTTGGCACTAGAGGCTGGTTTATGCATTAGTTTAATTGCAATTTTACTTGATAAAATGTCTTTGGCATGGGCAAATAAACAAACAGATTATTTTGGAAATCTGACATTTTTCCAAAGAAATAAAAACGTAATATTTTTTGCAGCTTCATTCGTAATTGGAATAATTTTTGCATATGTTGGGACTTTTATTTTCAAAGGTAGTTTTAATTACTTGTTTGAAATTCCTCATAATAAAGGAATATCAACAGCAGATTTTTGGAATAAAGGAGTTGATTGGATTTTTGATACTTTCTTCGTTTATATTAAAGCATTTAATACATGGTTAATTCAAGATGTGCTTCAGCCGATGAGAGCTTTATATTTAAGAATGCCTGCAGTGGCTACATTGGTACTAGCAGTTGGTGCAGGATATTTAATTGGAGGAGTTCGATCAGCATTAGTTGTAGCTGCTTTGACTTTATTTATAGCATTAAGTCCATGGTGGGATAGAGCACTAGTAACGTTATACATGGCAACTTTTGGTGTAGTTATTTCTTGTTTAATAGGATTTACAGTTGGAACATTATGTTTTCAAAACAAAAAATCTGCAGCATTTATGCTAGGTGTTTGCGATATATTTCAAACATTCCCATCATTTGTATATTTAATTCCTGTAATGATGCTTTTTGGAATAACAGATACATCTGTTTTAATTGCAGTAATTGTCTATGCAACAATTCCTGCAACTAGATATACAATAGAAGGACTTAGAAGTGTTCCTGTTGGCTTACATGAAGCTGCAACAATGTCTGGTGTAAATAAATTTCAAAGATTAACAAAAATTGAGTTTCCATTAGCATTTCCACATATGATGCTTGGTTTAAATCAAACAATAGTTTTTGCTTTATTTATGGTGATAATTGGAGCTTTCATTGGAACAGAAGATCTTGGTCAATACATTTTAAAAGCACTTTCAGATAAAAATGGAGCAGGAATTGGTTTAACTCTCGGTATATGTGTTGCGTTTATAGGATTGATTTTTGATAATTTGATTAGAACTTGGGTTGGAAAAAGAAAAAAACATCTTGGCATAGATTAGTATTTTGAAAAAATTTATTGTCTCCATTGATCAAGGAACGACCTCATCAAGAGTTGTTTTGTTTGACACTAAAGGGAACATTAAATTTATTTCTCAATATGAATTTAAACAATACTTTCCTAGAAATGGATGGGTAGAACATAATCCAAATGAAATTTGGTTGACAACACTTAAAGCATTAAAGCAAGTAATTAAAAAAGCTAAAAGTTTAAAAGGTAATATACTTACTATTGGAATTACAAATCAAAGGGAAACTACAATTTTGTGGAATAAAAAAACTGGAAAACCTATTTATAATGCGATCGTTTGGCAAGATAGAAGAACCCAAGAATATTGTAAATCTCTTAAGAATAAAAATTATGAAAATACTTTTAGAAAAAAAACAGGGTTATTTATAGATCCTTATTTTTCTGCCACTAAAATAAAATGGATTTTAGATAATGTTAAAGTTTCAAAAAAATTACTAAAAACTAATAATTTATTGTTTGGTACGGTAGATACCTTCTTGATCTGGAAATTAACTAAAGGTAAGCAGCATTTAACTGAAGCTACCAACGCAAGTAGAACCATGTTGTTTAATATCAATAACAATAAATGGGATAATGAAATTTTACAGAAATTAAAAATTCCAAGAAGTATCTTGCCTGAGGTAAAAAATTCTGCAGATAATTTTGGAAAAACAGATAAGAGAGTTACAGGAAAAGAAATTCCTATTTCAGCTGTTTTAGGAGATCAACAAGCATCAGCTGTAGGACAAGCTTGTTTTGAAAAAGGATCAATTAAAAGCACTTATGGTACAGGTGCTTTTATAATAATGAATACTGGATCAAAAAAAATTAATTCAAAAAATAAGTTATTAACCACAATTTGTTATCGATTGAAAAATAAAACTACGTATGCTCTTGAGGGATCTATTTTCATAGCAGGAGCAGGGGTGCAATGGTTGAGAGATAAAATTAAACTAATAAACAATGCTTACGAAACTGAAAAAATAGCCAAATCAACAAAAACTAACAATGAAGTTTATGTTGTCCCAGCTTTTAGTGGAATAGGTGCACCTTATTGGAGGCCTGATGCGAGAGGTTTAATAACAGGACTTACAAGAGATAGTGATTGGAAAACTTTAGTGAGAGCAACCGTTGAGTCAGTTGCTTATCAAAGTAATGACTTATTTTATTCAATGAATAAAGATGGTTTAAAACCTAGAATAGTTAAAATTGATGGTGGTATGGTAGCTAATAATTGGTTCTCACAATTTTTGGCAAATATAATTAATTTAAAAGTAGTTCGACCTAAAATTTTAGAAACAACTGCTTTTGGAGCCGCAATGTTAGCAGGTTACCAAATTGGAGAATTTAAATCATTAAATCATATTAAAAATATATGGAGAAAAGATAAGGAATTTATACCAAAAATTGATAAAAAATTAAGAAATCACTTATTGCAAGGTTGGCAGCAAGCAATTAAAAAAACTTTAGCATAATATTTATGAAAAAAGTTTTAATAATTGGAGCAGGTGCAATGGGTGCAGCTTTTTCTGTTCCTTTAATTGACAATAATCAAAAAGTAACTTTGACTGAACCACATAACCTTAATTTACTAAAAAAATTAAAAAATAAAAAAAAATTTCATCCGGCTCTAAAAATTAACTTATCAAATAAACTCAATCTTAAGAAATTTAGTCCTGAAATTTTGAATGATAAATGGGATTTAATAGTTGTTGCTGTAAGCTCAGTAGGCATAGATATGATAAAAAATTATCTAAAAGATCTTAAACAAAAAACTTTAATACTTGTTTTAACAAAAGGTTTAAAATTTCAAAAAAAAAGTAAAAAATTAATTAGTATTTCTGAGCAATTAAATTTAAATAAAAAGAATTTAAACATTTCAATATTAAAAGGACCTTGTTTAGCAAAAGAATTAGCAAGGAAAGTAAAAAGTTATACTGTAATAGCAAATAAAAATATAAGTATTGCTAAAAAAATTGGAAAAATGATTTCAACTCATTATTACAAAACAGAATATTCATCAGATGTAAAAGGTATTGAGTTTTCCTCTGCTATTAAGAATATTTATTCGATGATAATTGGATCGGGTCAAGGAAATAATACTTCATCTGCTCTATTTAGAAAATCAATAGATGAAATGAAATACTTAATTAAATTTTTTAGAGGAAGAGAAGAAACAGTATATGGTTTAGCTGGTATTGGAGATCTTTATGTGAGTGCTGTAGGTGGTAGAAATAGCAAAATGGGAGAATACTTAGGTAAAGGATTTTCTTTTAAAAATGCAAAAAAGAAATTTATGAGAAATGATACCATTGAAGGAGCTGATTTAGCTAATGAAATTGCACCCTACATTTTAAGAAAAATTAATAAGAAAAAAATCCCACTAATGATTGCATTATTAAATGCGATTACTAAAAATAAAAAATTAAAAATAAATTATTAAATTTTTATTTGTTTAAAAAAGTTTCCATTGAGTCATCCATCGCTTTTTCCCAAGGTGTGTGATGGATTGGTGCAACAGATCCAGTTACAGGAGACGAAAACGATTTATTCCTATAAGTGAGAATGTCTTCTAATTTATGATGCTCCCATTCTTTAAAATGTTTTCTAATTAATTCAAAATCTATTTCAGGATAATCAGACATATCATGAAGCTCCTTGGTATATTCTGTTTGAAAATCAATCATTTGATCAGGATTTTCCAGTTTTTCTTCCATTGAAACCCATTTATTAATGTCTTTATCTATTTCTTCATTACTAGGCATTTTTATTTTGCCCATGATCACATCTCTTGCATACCAAGCTTGACAATCAAACATATTAAAGGTGTGAAACTGATCCTGCATTCCTAAGTATAAAAGTTTATGATTATCTTGCCACACAACTCCTTTATAAAGCTTTGGTGGATACAATCTGTTATGGGTTTTTAATTTTAAACTTTCATCTAAAAACGGGAAATGATGAAGATATCCAGTACACAAGATCACTACATCAGCATTTTGTTCTGTTCCGTCTTTAAATATAGCTTTTTTTCCTTCTAGCCTATCTAAATAATGAACTTCTTTCATGCCTTTTGGCCATTTAAATCCCATTGGGTTATGTCTATAACCAATAGTTACACTTTTAGCTCCATACTTATTGCATTGTAGAGCAACGTCTTCAGCAGAATAACTGCTTCCTAAAACAATCACATCTTTTCCTCTAAACTCTTCTGCATCTCTAAAATCATGTGAGTGCATAATTCTTCCTGGAAAAGAACTCATTCCTTCATATTCAGGAATAAATGGTACAGAAAAATGACCTGTAGATACCACTAAATAATCAAACGTATCAATTAAAATTTTATTATTAACTTTATCATGGTAGCTAACTTCAAATTTATCATTTTTATAAACAGTATTTGTAACTCTTGTATTAAATTTAATCTTACTTTTTACATTACCTTTGCTTACTCTTCCCAAAATATAGTCTTGCAAAACTTCTCTTGGAGGAAAAGAGGGTATTGGCTTTCCAAAATGTTCATCAAAAGAATAATCAGCAAATTCCAAACACTCTTTAGGTCCATTAGACCATAAGTATCTGTACATGCTGTTAGGAACAGGATCTCCATATTGATCTGAACCAGTTCTCCAGTTGTAGTTCCATAAACCACCCCAACTTGCTTGTTTTTCAAAGCAAACTATTTCCGGAATTTTTTCTCCCTTTTTTTCTAAATGCTCAAATGCTCTTAAAATTGAAAGTCCACATGGACCAGCACCAATGATTGCTACTTTTGACATAGAATTTTTCCTATCATTAATAAATTTATAATTATATCTTACTAACAATTTTTAAAAAAATAAAATTATATTTTGTTATGGGTATTAATTGGAATTATCCAACCACTATGTGGATAGGAGAAAATAGAGTTGAAGATTTATCCTTAGCCTGTAAAGAGTTAAATATTTCAAATCCATTATTTGTAACAGATAGGGATTTAATTAACTTAGATTTAATAAAAAAAATAATAATAAGACTAAAAAAAAGTTTTGAAAATTTAGCTACCTTTTCTAATTTTACGGGAAATCCAATTGGAGAAAACGTAGAAGAAGGTGTTAAAGTTTATAATACCTTGGACTGTGATGGCGTAATAGCTTTTGGAGGCGGAAGCGGTTTAGATGTTGGAAAAGCTATAGCGTTTATGTGTAATCAATCTCGACCTTTATGGGATTTTGAAGATATAGGTGATTACTGGAAAAGAGCTGATAGATCAAAAATTTCAAAAATTATCGCAGTTCCAACTACAGCTGGAACAGGATCTGAAACTGGTAGAGCATCTGCAATAATAAATCAAAAAACAGGTGTAAAAAAAATTATTTTCCACCCAAAAATGTTACCTTCGATTGTGATTTTAGATCCTTTACTTACATTAGATTTATCCCCAAGACTAACAGCAGCAACTGGAATGGATGCATTAGCTCACAATTTAGAGGCGTTTTGTGCACCAGGATATCATCCAATGGCAGATGGTATGGCAATAGAAGGAATGAAGCTAATTAAAAATTCTTTAATTAAAGCATTCACAAATGGAAAAGATGTTAAGGCTAGAATGGATTTGCTCTCTGCAGCCTCAATGGGCTCTACTGCATTTCAGAAAGGACTAGGAGCAATTCATTCATTGAGTCATCCTGTAAATGGTAAATTTAATGTTCACCATGGTTTATCTAATGCAATATTTATGCCTTATGTTTTAACTTTTAATAAACTTTCAATTGAAAATAAAATAATATCAATTTGTGACTATCTAAATTTAAATAAAAACTTTGAAAGTTTTTTAGATTGGATTTTAGAATTAAGAAGTAATTTAAAAATTCCACATAAATTGTCGGATGTTATGGATTGTAATAATATTGATATAGATGAGCTTTCCTTAATGGCATTTGAAGACCCATCAACAGGAGGAAATCCAAAAAAATTAAGTCAAAATGATCTAAAAGAAATGTATATAAAAAGTATATCTGGAGAATTATTTTAATGAAAAAAATATTAATAGTTGAAGGAAATTTAAGAGAGGAAAATCAAAGCTTTTCTGCAGCTGGAATTCAAACTCACACAGAAAGTTTAAAACATAGTTTGGCTTATTTTACAGATGCATTAGAAACTCACGTGGTAAATCCTTCTTCAGATGAAAATATTAATAAAAATATTGATGCACTTGAAAGTTACGACGGTCTTATTTGGGGTGGCAGTAGTTTAAATATTTACAACAATACTCCAGAAATAAAAAGACAAATAGATTTTATGAAAGAATGTCAAAAAAAAATAAAAAAAATTTTAGCAATTTGTTGGGGCATGCAAGTGGCTGTTACAGCAGCAGGGGGTGAAGTAAAAAAAAGTACTAAAGGATCACACAAAGGAATTGCCTTAAATATTGAAATTAATAGCGATGGACTAAATCATCCGCTATATAAAAATAAAGATAAAAAATTTAATACTCCAGCGTTTAATTTTGATGAAGTAGTTACAATGCCAGAATATTCAACTTTATTAGCTTCAAACTCGATAAACAATGTTCAAGGAATTAATTTTAAAGTTGGAGACTGTAATATATGGGGGCTTCAATACCACCCTGAGATTACATACAATAAAATGATTAACTTAATTATTTTCAGAAAAGAAAGATTGTTAGAAAAAGGAGCATTTAAAGATCAAGCCGAGATAGATAGCCATATTGAGCAAATTGAAAAAGAAAATAAAAAATTAGATAAAATTTCAAGAATGAGAGAATTAGAAAATTGGCTTGATTATCTTAATTTAGAATAATCCTTCAATCTCACCTTTATTATTTAACTTAATCGAGTCTGCTGCGGGAACTCTAGGAAGACCCGGCATAGTCATGATTTCACCGCAAACAACAACTATAAATTCAGCTCCAGAAGAAAGTCTTACTTCTCGCACAGGTAAAACATGGCCTGTAGGAGCGCCTTTTAAATTTGGATCTGTTGAAAAACTATATTGTGTTTTTGCAATACAAACAGGTAAGTTTCCAAAACCCTTTTCTTCAAATTCTTTAAGTTGTTGTCTTACTTTTGTATCTGCTACTACCTCTGAGGCGCTATACATTTCTTGAGCAATTTTTTCTATTTTTTTGAATAATGGTAGATCATCCTCATATAAAAATTTGAATGTATCTTTTTTATCTTCACAAATTTCTGCAACATTTTTAGCTAGTTCAATAGTTCCTTCGCTTCCATTAGACCAATGAGTACATTTAGAAGCTTTCACACCTTGGGTCTCACAAAAATCTAATAAAGTTTTCATTTCATCTTCTGTATCAGTAATAAAATGATTTACAGCTACTGTAACAGGTAATCCAAATTTTCTAATATTATTTATATGTCTACGTAAATTAACTAATCCATCTTTTAAAGCGGTTACATTTTCTTTTTTTAAATCTTCTTTATTGACTCCTCCATGCATTTTAAGTGCTCTAATAGTTGCTACAATAACTACACAGTCTGGTTTAAGTCCTGATTTTCTACATTTAATATTTAAAAATTTTTCAGCTCCTAAATCTGCACCGAATCCTGCCTCTGTAACGACATAGTCAGATAATTTTAGACCTGCTTTTGTTGCAATTACAGAATTACATCCATGAGCTATATTTGCAAATGGTCCACCATGAATTATAGCTGGATTATTTTCCAATGTTTGAGTTACATTTGGTCTTATTGCTTCTTTAAGCAAAACAGTCATTGGACCTTGTGCATTTAAATCTTTTGCATAAATTGATTGTTTATCTCTCGTATATCCAATCGTAATATTTCCAATTCTATTTTCCAAGTCTTTTAAGTCTGTAGCTAAACAAAAAATAGCCATTAATTCAGATGCAACAGTGATATCAAAACTATCTTGTCTTGGATAACCATTTGCCACTCCTCCAAGATCAACAATTATTGATCTTAAGGATCTATCGTTCATATCCATTACTCTTCTCCAAACAACTCTTCTAACGTCAATGTTAAGTTTGTTGCCCCAATAGATATGGTTATCAATTAAAGCAGATAATAAGTTATGAGCAGATGTAATAGCATGAAAGTCACCAGTAAAATGAAGATTGATTTGTTCCATAGGAACTACTTGTGCATAGCCGCCTCCAGCAGCCCCTCCTTTCATTCCAAAAGATGGACCAAGACTTGGCTCTCTTAAACAGACTATAGATTTTTTTCCAATTTTATTTAAACCATCATTTAAACCAACTGAAGTTGTAGTTTTACCTTCACCAGCTGGAGTAGGAGTAATCGCAGTAACTAAAATTAGTTTTCCATTTTCTTTTTTGAGAGTATTTAAATATTCCAGATTAATTTTAGCTATATGTCTACCCATTGGACTAAAAGCAAAATTTTCATCTGGTACACCAACTTTCGACAGAATGTCTTTAATGGGTTGCATCTTAGCTTCTCGAGCTATTTGGATGTCAGATTTTACTTCAGCCATAAATAATCAAATAAATTAAAAGTTTTTTTATCTGTGACTTCTTATCCTTTTTTGTTATTTTTGGAAACTTCTAAAAAATATATATAAAAAAAATAAGCACTATTTAAATTGATTGTTATAAAATTATTAGATGCAAAAATATTCTATATTTAACTTAGTTAAAAACGCTTTTTCAAACCATGAAAATTGGGATTTGGCATGGAAAGACCCAACACCAAAAGAGGAATATGATGTTGTAATTATAGGTGGAGGAGGCCATGGACTCGCTACAGCCTATTATCTTGCTAAAGAACACAACATTACCAATGTAGCAATTATAGAAAAAGGCTGGATAGGCGGCGGAAACGTTGGACGTAACACTACGATAATTAGATCAAATTATATGCATGATGAAAATGGTCTTTTCAGTGAATTCGGAATGGATTTATGGAGAAAGATGAGTCAAGATTTAAACTACAATGTAATGTTTTCAC
>CACBRW010000021.1 GCA_902541745.1 uncultured Pelagibacteraceae bacterium
ATCCATAATTAAAACTTTTGGGTTCCTAATTAGACATCTTATGATTTCTACTTTCTGTTTTTGGCCTGCTGATAAATTTAGAACAGGAATGTCAAGATCAATTGAAAAATTATATTTTTTCATAATTGTATCTATTTTTTCTCTTAAACCTTCTCTTTTTTCATCTGAGTCTATTATTAAGTTTTCAAACACAGATAAAGTTTCGAAAAGGTTAAAATGCTGAAACACCATTCCAATATCATTTTTTTTTGCATCTAATGGGGAATTAAGCTTTAGATTATTTTCATTTAAACAAATTTTTCCTTCGTCAGGAATGATGACTCCTGATAGAATTTTAACTAGTGTAGATTTTCCAGCTCCATTTTCTCCAAGAAGTGCATAAATTTTACCACTATTGAATTCGAGTGAAACATTGTCGTTTGCAACACACCCAGGATATATTTTAGTCACATTTGAAATTTTGAGGCTCGTATTCATTGATTAATTTAATGGTATAGAATTTCCATCCTTATTTTTTTGATATTGATTTGATAAAATTAGATATTTTTTTTTGATTTCATCTAATTGATTTAAAATTATTTCTTTTTTTGAAGTGGATAAATTTTCAACAAGTATGTTTATATTTTGACTTTTCCAATAGGAGTTTTCTCTATTATACTCTCCATCATTAATCTTAAAAACTTCTTTTAATATATTTAGATCGTGAGGGATATTAAATTCAGTATTGGTATCAGCGTATGGGAACAAATAATAAAAATTATCAAATCCAGCAAAAGTGATCGCACTTAAACACATGCTACATGGTTCATGAGAGCTTAAAAACATACAGTCTTTTTCATCAGGCCTTTTGCTTTTATCCATTTCGTAAAATTTTTTAAGTGCATGCATCTCTCCATGCCACAATGGATTTTCTATTTCATTATTTGTTTCTGCAAGTACAAGTGATAAATCATTTTTCTTAACTATAGCAGCCCCAAATATTTTACTACCTTTAGCAACACCTTTTTCTGTAAGAGGTAAAACTTCTTTTAAAAATATATTTATTATCTTTTCTAAGGCTTTTTCATTCATATGCTTGAACTATCAAATAAAGAACACAATTGTTACTATAATTAAGTCTATAGTAATAAGAAATAAATTATTTATACAACTTAAAAGTTAGTAATTTATTAAATAAAAAAATGTTAATTTGAACTTATGTTAAAATTTAAATCGATATTAAGTCTTTTAATCATCATAGTTTTTTTTTCAGGGTGTCAAACTGTAAAAGATAAAACAGATGCTATAGTTGAAAAGGAAAATGAAAAATTAAGTAAATTTCTTGGTAAATCAGTTAGCGAACTTCAGATGGAGCTTGGAAAACCAGACGAAGACTTCAAAAATGCCAAAGGAAATTTTGAGCTAGTTTATAATAGTAAAAAATATCTCGTTCCTTGTGAACGAAGGTTTGAGATAAATTCAGAAAACATAGTTGTCGGTTTCGTATCAAACGGGTGTTTCTAAAATTTGTTGTTTGAAATAAATATGCTCATTATAGGTTTTTAGTAATACAAAACAATCTTGTATAACTTAATCAATTTTAGAATTTATTCATACTTGTGGGGAGAGTCCCCACAAGTAAGGTTTAAGACTTATTTAATCTCAATAAGCTTCTTTTTTTTGTGCTCTGGAATTATTCTTTCACAAGATATTGTTAAAAGACCATCTTTAAGTTCAGCACCATTAACCTTTACATCATCGGCAATAGTGAATGATCTTGCAAATTGTCTTTGAGAAATACCTTTATGAATAATTTCTCCATTAACTTCACTGTCCTCAGACTTATTAAGTTGTTTTGTTCTAACCGTTAATAAGTTGTCTTCGAACTCAACCTCAACATCTTTTTTGCTAAAGCCAGCTAATGCAACTTCAATTGCATAGTTGTCTTTCCCAGTCTTTCGGATGTTATATGGCGGATAATTTGACTGCATTGTCAAATTCCCATTTCCTAACATATTCTCGAATTGGTCGAACATATCATCAAAACCAATTGAAAAAGGTCTAAGTGAATTAAATATAGATAGATCCTTACTTGTCATTATATCCTCCTTTGTTAAGCAAGTTTATTTATGCAAGCCCCCTTAGGCGACTTACTAGATATATATGGTAATTAATTTCTTTTTTTCAAGATTGAAAAATTTACTTAATTTTTTTTGAAATTTTTAATGCAAATGCATAGTCAATAGCAATTTCTTCTATTGCACCATCTCTTCCAGATTTTCCACCATGGCCAGCATTCATTTCAGTTTTTAAAAGAAGTAAATTATTATCAGTTTTATAGTCTCTAAGTTTTGCTGTGAACTTTGCAGGCTCATCAAATAAAACTCTATTATCACTTAAACTTGTTGTGATAAATATATGAGGATAATCCATTTTTTTAATATTGTTATAGGGAGCATATGAAAAAATATATTCAAAGTGTTCTTTATTCTCTTTTGCATTTCCAAATTCGTCAAATTCTCCTACTGTTAGAGGTAAAGAATGATCTAGATTTGTTGTTAAAGAGTCTACAAAAGGTACAGCCATAATTATACCTAAAAACAATTCAGGAGATTGATTGACTACAGCTCCCATCAATAATCCCCCAGCTGATCCACCCATGCCAATAATATTTCCTTTTGACGTATAATTATTTTCAATTAAATATTTTGCTGCGTAAATATAATCTTCAAAAGTATTTTTTTTGTTTGTTAATTTTCCTTCTTTCCACCATTTCATACCTTTTTCCATACCACCTCTGATATGAGCTGTAGCCCAAATTATATCTCTATTTATAAGACTTAATCTTGTGGAAGAAAAACTTGGTGACATAGAATTTCCATAAGATCCATATCCATATAATAAAACATTTGCAGAGCCATCAATTTTTGTTTTTTTGTGTCTTGTGATTGTTAATGGAACCATCCTTCCATCATGAGATTTAAACTCAACTCTCTCAACAATATAGTCGTCTTTATTATGACCAGAGGGGATTTCTTGTTCTTTAACAAGTTCTTTAGATTTTTTTTCTAGATTATATTTAAATACTCTAGAAGGAGTTTTGGGCGATGAATATCCTAAATAGACTTCATCAGTATTTCTATCTTTTTGAGTTAAGCTCACTCCTGGAACATAAACAGTTTCATCAGAAAAAATTAATTCTTCTTCTATATTTGTAGAAATATTTTTAACAAATAATTTATCTAGCGCATCTGATGTTTCACCACGAATAATCCAATTTTTAAGAAATGTTAATCCACCAATTAAAACTTCTTCTTTTGCTGGAATATATGTTTCCCAATTTTGATTTTCTAAATTATCACAAATATCAATTTTAAAGTCTTCAGCATTTTTATTTGTATGATTATAAAATTTACCATCCCATGAATTAACAGAATACAAAACACCTCGTTCTCTTTTAATAATAAGTTTAGGAGATGGATTTAATTCATCTGATTTAAAGTAATATTGCTCTGAGGTATTATGGTCAGAAGTATTTATAAAAAAATATTTTTCATCTGAGCTTTTCCCAATTCCCACTGTAAAAGCTTCACTTTTCTCCTCAAATATTAATTCATCTTTGCCATCAAAATCTCCTATTTTGTGCCTGTATATTGTTCTTGCTCTATGATTTTCATCAAGTTTAGAATAAAAAATATATTTATCATCTAAACTAAATGTTATTCCACCCGATGTTTCTGAAATTTCTTTTGAAATAATTTTGTTTGTTTTTATATCTCTTAAATAAATTGTATAATATTCAGAACCTTTAAGATCTAAAGAGTATCCAAGATATTTATCATTATTACTTACTTCTAAATCTCCAACCCCAAAATATTCAGTTTCAAGCTTCTCTTTTTCTTTATCTCCATTCCATATTTCCTCAATATTTTCCGAACCAATTTTTTTTCTTAGTTTTATGGAATAATTTCCTTTTGTTGTAGTCTTTGTCCAATACTCATAGGTATGATCTTTATAAGGTAAAGATTCATCATCTAATTTAATTCTTCCTTTAATTTCATCAAATAATTTTTTCTGGATATCTTTGGTGTCTTTAAGATGATGTTCTGTATAAGCATTTTCATCCTCTAAATATTCTTTGACTTCAGGATCTAACTTATTTTTATCTTTGAGAACTTCCAAAATATTATCTTGATGAATCCAGCTATAATCGTCTTCCCAATCAATATTGTGACAAGTTTTTATCTCTAGTTTTTTTTTAAGTTGTGGTACTTTCATTTAAGTAGGAAATATATGAATATTATTATTTATCTAGTTGTAATATTAGTCATTTTATATTTTTTATTGAGATGGTGGTCAAATATTTCTCCAAAAAAAATGTCAAAAGGAGTGAGGCTGTTAACAATTTTATTATTGGCTTTATTAGCTGTTTTATTTGCAATTGGAGGAAAATTTTTACTTACATTGCCTTTAACTCTTGCAAGTCTCGCTTTAGTTAAACTTAAAGGTTTATCATTGATTCAATTAATTTCTCTTTATAGGCTTATTCAAACTTTAAGAAATTCTGGAAGATTTTCTTTTAATCAATATCAGAATAATAACTCCTCATCATTATCATTATCTGAGGCATATAAGATTTTAAATTTAGATATTAATAAAAAACCAACCAAAGAAATAGTTAATAAAGCTTACCAAAAAATCCAAAAAAAAATTCATCCCGATATATCCCCAGAGACCTCAAGATTATCAGCCATAGTTAATGAAGCCAAAGAAATAGTTCTTAAAGATATTTCTTAATTAATTATTGATATTAGTTTTTCGTAAATTTTATCTGGATTAATTTTATCTTTACCATGAGTGTTGTGAGAAACTGTTTTTTCTCCATCAGGAATTATTGGATACATATTTGTACTGTAAGAACCATAAATTAATGGTGTATCAGCCATCAATGTAATTGTTTTGACTCCTAAAGCTGAGGATAAATGTGAGAAACTTGTATCATTGCAAATTGCAACATTACAATTTTTAATAATAGGTAAAATTTCTTTTATACTAAGGTTATCTAAAGCAAGACACTTTTCTCTAAATTTCGTATTTAATATTTCCATTAAGATTTTTTGTTCATCTTCATTTTTGCCCGTTGCTAAAAAAAATCTACATTTTTTAAATCTTTCTAATTTTTCCATTACTTCTAAAAAAGTTTTTGAGGGTATTCTTTTAGTTGGACCTGAACCACCAATACCCAACAAAACATTTAGTTCATCATTATTTATATTATATTTAAGTAGTGATTTTTGAACTAAATCATTATCAATTTGAATTTCTGGATTATCACTAGTTTCAATATCTAAATATTTTTTAATAATAGCTTTAGCCGGCTCTGTAATGTGTTGATTTTGTTTTTCAAATAATGGGTATTGAAATATTTGTTTAATACCTGCATATCTAGAAATTAAGTTATACCTCAAAGATGAATTAAAAATAAAAACTTTATCGAAATTATATTTTTTAAGATCACTTGCTAATTTGAAAAATCCTTTGAAACCATCATGTTTTTGATTTATTTTATTGTCTCTTTCTAAGTGAATTATTTCATCAACATAATTTGTTTGATTTAAAAACTCTTTAGCTTTTGAATTTTCTTTAACCAACAAACTAACGGGCACCCCAAACTTATTTGAAATAGCTCTAATATAGGGTAGAAAAATTACTGTATCACCTATACCCATCCTATTTTGAATAGCTAATATTTTCATGGTTAATTTATAAACTTTACTAATTAATATTTTTATATAAATTTTTACTATGAGTAAAATTAAAGGCATTTATGCGGCTTCAATGTCGATCTTAAATGATGATTTGACGCTTGATATTAAAAAAACCATTCAGCACGCAGAAATGGTAATAGATAATGGTTGTCACGGAGCTGCTATATTTGGAAGTACAGGGCAAGCTCAACTTATACCTGTCTCAGAAAAAATTAATTTATTAAATCATCTGACTTCAAGCAAACACAAAGAAAAATATATTATAGGCACCGGTTTAAATTCTTTAGGTGAAACAATTAATTTAATGAGAGTTTCTAAATCTTTAGGTTTTAATAGATTCTTAATTATGCCGCCTGCTTACTATAAATATGGAGATAAAGAAGTAACAGAATTTTATAGCAAAATAGTAGAAGTAATTTCTGATTGTGAAATAGTACTATATAATTTTGAAAAACTCTGTGGTTATAAGTTTAGTATTGAATGTATTGAAGAGTTAGTAAAAAAATATCCAAAAAATATTATTGGAGTAAAAGATAGTTCTTATAATCTTTTTGAAAAATTAAAAATTCATAATTTTTCAGTTTTACCTGGATCAGAATCAAAATTATTTAAAGGACTTCAATTAGGCTGTTCAGGAATTATCACAGCTACATGTAATGCTACTTCTTCACTGGCAAGAAAGGTATACGATGATTTTAATTATGGAAATGAACAGACAGTAAATCAAAATCTTTGTGAAGTAAGAGCTGAATTTGAAAAATATAATTTAATTTCAAGTTTACATACGTACTTTAGTAAAAAAGAAACATATTATAAAAATCTTTTACCACCACTTAGTATTTTAAATACTAAAGATGAGTCAGATCTAATCAATAATTTAGAGAAATTAAATTTTTCATTAAATAATACTAAGGCAGCTTAGATGCAATTAGCTAGATTTTTAAATAATGTTTTTAAAAAAGACGGATTTATCTTAATTGATGCTAATTCTAAAAGTTATATTATTGGTAATCCAAAAAGTGAAAACCCTATTAAACTGAAAATATTAAATAAAAACCTTCATTACAAATTATTATTTCATCCCGATTTATATTTTGGTGAAGCTTACACTGATGGAGAAATAATTATAGAAAATGGAACACTTACAGATTTTTTAGATCTTACTTTAATGAATTTTGGTAGAGGTGAGATAAATTTTTTTAGTTCTACAATCAATAAGTTAAGAGGTACTTATAGATATTTAACTAATTTTAATTTTATAAAAAAGTCTAAGATGAACGTTTCACATCATTATGATATTTCTGATGATCTTTATGATTTATTTTTGGATCCTAAAAGACAATATTCATGTGCGTACTTTAAAGACGAAACAGACACGCTTGAAACAGCACAAAATAATAAAATTCAACATATTATAAAAAAACTCAATATAAAGCCTAATCAAAAAGTCTTAGATATTGGATGCGGATGGGGATCGCTTGCAACCGATATAGCAAAGAGTGCAAATTGTGAAGTCACAGGTATCACCCTTTCTGAAAATCAATTTAATTATTGTAAAAAAAGAGCAAAAGAACTTAATTTAGAAAATCAGTTACACTTTAAACTTATGGATTATAGGGAGCTAGACGAAAAATTCGATAGAATAGTAAGTGTTGGAATGTTTGAGCATGTAGGAAGAAAATTTTATAGAAAATTTTTTTCACAAGTCGAAAAACTTTTGAAAGATGACGGAGTTTCATTGATTCATACTATAGGGTCAGTAAATCCACCTCGAGATCCACATCCGTGGATTACGAAATATATTTTTCCTGGTGGATATACACCAAGCTTGAGTGAGGTAAGTCCACATATAGAAAAGTCGGGATTAATCGTTGCAGATATTGAAGTTTTAAGGCTACATTACATGCACACTTTAAGACATTGGAAAGAAAATTGTCTCAAAAACAAAGAAAAAATAATTGAAATGTTTGATGAAAAATTTTTTAGAATGTGGGAATTTTATCTTGCAGGTTGTGAGATGGCATTTAAATGGGGTGATCAAGTTGTATATCAATTTCAATTAACAAAAAATTATTCTTCAACACCAGTTACAAGAGACTATATTTATCAATAAATTATTGATAAATATAAATTTCCTCAAATGAAAAAAAAGAAAAAAAAAATAAAAAAAAATTTTTTCAAAAATAAAAAAAAAATTAAAAAAACTTTAAAAAAAATCAAGAAAAGCAATAATAAAAAAGTTAAGGTAAGACAAAAAAAAAATTCTAAAAACAGAAAAGTTAAAAAATCTAAAAAAATAATAAAAAAATATAAATCTACATCACCAAAGAAACCAGATTTTCTTTTAAAGTTAGTTAACTTTCAAAATTCTCTAAAGCCTGAATTTAAGTTTAGATTAAATTTTAGTTTTGAAAAATATATTCAAGCATTTTTTGATAAGGTAGCAGATATAATTTCACAATATAAAACTCTAAAAAAAGATGAAACAAGAAGATTAAAATTAGAAAAACAAGAACAAGAAAGGTTAGAAAAGATCGAAATTGCAAAAGAAAAACAAAAAGAGGTTGAATTAAAAGTTAAATTAAAAGAACAGGCTTTAAAAGATGAAATTAGATTAGAAAAACAAAGAACAAAAGAAATAAAATTATTCTTAAGAAAAGAGCAAGCTCTTTTAAGAATTGAACAAGCAGAAAAACAAAAGCAATTTTTACAACAATTAAAATTAGATAAGCAAATTGAAAAATTCAGAGTTAGAGAGGTTAAAGAATTAGAGAAATTGGAAAAAATTTCCTTACGAGAGAAGAGAGAGGATTATGCTGGCTTACAACAAAGAATAGAAAAATTAAAAGAAAAATATCGAATTATAAGAGATCAAAAAATTAGAGAAAGAGTAGAGGCTTTAGGAGTTAAAATTCAAGGAGATGAAGATAGAGAAACTCTGTTACAAAAAGAAAAAGAATATACTTTAGCTAGACAGAAAATTGAGTTTGCTCTCGAAAGTTTTTACAGAAGTGCTAGCAGTTTAGTATTTCAATTAAACAAAAGACACATAACAAGACATATGTCTATCTTTAGATGTATAGATAGAAGATTTGAAACAGGAGAAATATTTGTTAAATGGGATGAAGCCTTAGATGATGAATGGCTTTTATTAATTTATATAAAAAATAATTCACCAGATGAAGGAATAGTTATTGAAGACAAAACTAATCCGGAAAAAAATATTACTCATGAGTTTAAAAATAATGAAATATTTAAGGCCTCAGATACTATGGTTGATGCTCTCACGCAGTTAATCGCAAGAAAAAGAGCCAAAAATATCAATTAAATTATCTTACATAATTAAGTATCATTAAGAATGTTACTTTCTTCAACATTAATGATTATTTTGTATCTAATATTAAAATATGTCCTTGCCTGGATAAGGTATTTTAACAGTCTCGACTCTAGATTAGGCCAATCTACATGGCGATGGAGTTATGATTACCCGGTAGTTGGTGAAAGAGATATTTCAGATTTAGATGATAAAATTTTTGTTAGACTTAGGAGGAAAAGAAATAGAGTTATAACTCTCATGTATTCAATATTATTAATTATGTTTTTGTTATCCATGTCTTTACTAAGTGAATTTTTAATATTTTTTTTAACCTAGTTTTTTTAGTTGTTTTTTATTTTTTAAATATAAAAAAAAAGCAACAATTTCGTATCCATATTTAAAGATTGTGAAAATTATCGGTAGTTTGAAAAATTTATATAAAAATTTATATTTTGGAATTTTTTTCCAAACATAAAGAAATGCCTCTGCACCTTGAATAATTTTACCATTCTCCTTAACATGTAATCTTCTTAATAATTCTTTATCATTTCTAGATGTTTCTTTTTCAGCATCTGAGTTATTTGTTATATCTATCCAGTCAATATCTTTTATATTTTCTTTTTTATATAAGTTAATTTCTGATCTACAGATTTTACAAGAGTTATTAAAAAATACTTTCATTTATATATAATTAACTTTAAGTAATAAATTGTACATGCGTAAAATGATCAGTTGAAAATTATCAACAAACCACTATTTAAGATGAATGAGTAATTTTTTTAACAAATCTGATTTAACAAGGCAAGATGCAGATAAAATAGTATCTGAAACACTAAATAATTGTGATGATGGTGAGCTTTATTTAGAGGAGTCTAAATCAGAGTCAATTTTGCTAGATGATAATAAAATAAAAAGCTCAAACTATAGTTCTGATTTAGGATTTGGCTTCAGAGCTATTTCAAACGAGGTTGTTGCCTATTCATATTCAAATGAAATATCAAAAGATTCACTAAAAAATTCCTCAGAAAATCTTAAATCAACTCTTAAATCAATTAAAGGCACATATAATCATCAAATTCCAAAATCTAATAAAAAATTTTATAAAGATATTAATCCAATTGAACAGAAAACTTTAGACTCGAAATTAGAAGTTTTAAATAAAGTAAACGATTTTTTAAGAAAAAAAGATGGATCAGTAAAACAAGTAACTGCTAGTTTTGCTGGTGAGCAAAAATCAATTGAAATTATTCGATCAGGTGGAGAAGCGCTTACTGATGTACGTCCATTAATTAGATTTAATGTCTCTGTAATGTTGGAAAAAAATGGAAGAAAAGAAACGGGAGTATTTGGAATTGGTGGCAGACAATCTTATGATGATTATTTAAAAAATGATAATTGGAAAACTGTTTGTGAAGAGGCTTTTAGAATTGCATCAGTAAATTTAGAAAGCAAACCAGCACCTGCTGGTGAGATGAAAGTAGTCTTAGGACCTGGTTGGCCTGCTATATTAATTCATGAAGCAATTGGTCATGGTCTAGAAGGAGATTTTAATAGAAAAAAAACATCAGCATTTCATGATCTTATGGGAAAAAAAGTTGCAAGTGAGGGAGTAACAATTGTTGATGATGGTACGATTGATAATAGAAGAGGTAGTCTAACAATTGATGATGAGGGAACGCCAACCGAGCGAACAGTTTTAATTGAAAATGGTATTCTTAAAAACTTTATGCAAGACAGGCACAATGCAAGATTAATGAATACAAGATCTACTGGATCTGGAAGAAGAGAAAATTATAGACATATTGTTTTGCCAAGGATGAGAAATACAATGATGTTAAGTGGCAATCAAACTCAAGATGAAATGATCAAATCTGTTGATAGAGGAATTTTTGCAGTAAGTTTTGGAGGCGGCCAGGTAGATATTACATCTGGTAAATTTGTATTTAATTGTACTGAAGCCTACGAAATAAATAATGGAAAAATCGGATCTCCAATTAAAGGCGCAACACTTATTGGTGATGGACCATCAATACTTAAAGAAGTATCAATGGTAGGAAATGATATGATGCTAGATCCAGGCATAGGAACTTGTGGAAAAGCTGGACAAGGAGTTCCAGTGGGAGTTGCTCAACCTTCAATTTTGATCGATAAAATGACAGTTGGTGGAACAAAACTTTAAAGTATTATGGTTAAGGATCAAGAATTTCTAAAATCGAAAGCTTCATATTGTTTAGATTTAGCAAAAAAAATGGGAGCAACTGATGCAAGTGTTACGATTGGTCACTCAATTTCAGAAACAGTTAATTTTAGAAATAAATCCCTAGAAGCCTCGGATAGATCAGATGGATTGGCATTAAGTATAGAAACTTATTTAGGTAAAAGAAGATCATCAATTTCATCATCAAATTTACTAGACGAAAATATCAAAACTTTAATTGAAAAGTGCTTTGAAACTACAAAAATTACACCAGAGGACGAATTTAATTCTTTGCCCGATAAAAATTTATTAGCCAAACAAATTAGTAGCCTTAATTTGTATGATGAAACAAGATTCGAAAACGATAAAAAAATAAAATATTTAAAAGATTTAGAAGAATCTGCTTCATCAGATAATCAAATTATAAATACAGAATCTAGTTTCACTGAAAATAAATCAAATTTTATATTAGCTAATAGCGACGGTTTTTGTGATGGTTATAAAACTTCTTCTTTTTCGGCTTCTTGTGTAACAGTTGCAAAAGATGAAAATAGCATGGAAAGAGATTACGAATTTTCTAGCAAACGTCATTTGTCTGATATTAAGCAAGCAACAGATCTCGGAAAAAAAGCTGCCAATCAAACTATTAGAAAATTGAGCCCTAAAAAAATTGGAAGTGAGAAGATCAGCATAATTTTTGATAAAAGAATTTCAAAGGGAATGTTAAGTGTTTTTGCAAGTGCAATATCTGCCTCTGCAATTGCAAGAGGTACTTCATTTTTAAAGGATAAAATTGATAAACAGGTTTTTGCTAATTCGATAAATGTAATTGATAAACCAGATATAATTAAAGGAATGGGTTCTCAAAACTTTGATTCAGAGGGTGTAAACTCAAATACATTACAACTTATAGAGAATGGAATTCTTAAAAATTATCTTATCGACACATACAATGGAAAAAAATTAAATTTAAAATCAAATGGAAGAAGTGGTGGAACTACCAATTTATATTTTGAAAAAGGAAATATAAGCTTTCAGGATCTTATGAAAAAAAATTCAAGAAGTCTTTATATTACCGAAACCATTGGTCATGGGTCTAATATTGTAACTGGAGATTATTCAGTAGGTGCGACTGGTTTTTTAGTTGAAGATGGAGAATTTAAATATCCTGTTAATGAAATAACAATTGCTGGTAATTTTAAGGATATGTTCAAAAATATTATTTTAGCTAATGATTTAGAATTCGAATATTCAGTCAATTCACCAACTATTATGATAGAAGGAATGACTGTTGCAGGAAAATGAGTAGTTATTGTGTAATTGGCTCTGGAATTTCTGGAGCAACAATAGCTAATTTGTTAAGTAAAAAAAATTCTGTACATATTTATGATAAAGCTCGGGGCCCAGGTGGCAGATCTTCTTTTAAAAGATTAAATAAGTCAAAAGGATTTGATCATGGGGCACAATATATTTCTCCAAAAACAATTCAATTTAAAAAATTTATTACAAATTTATGTAAAAAAAAAATTCTAAAAAAATGGAGTGGTAAACATATATTTTTAAACAAATTAAAAAAAGAAAATAAAAATCATGTTAAAATAATTGGCTGCAAGGGTAACAATGATATTAGCAAACATTTAATAAAGAATATAAATTGTAATTTTCAAAGTGAGTTAGAGAAGATTAAATTTGTAAACAAAAAATGGAAGCTGGTCTTTAAGAACAATAAAACAGAATATTATGATAAATTAGTATTAACTTGCCCATTCCCACAATTAAAAAAATTATCAAAAAAATTTATTAAACATCCATTCATCAAGCAAAAAATCAAAATGGATGCAAATATTACAGTTATGATTGAAATAAAAAAAACAAATAAAAATATATCAAGTTATTTATTTGATGACAAAATTTTAGGGTGGGCTGCTAAAGAAAATAGTAAAAAAAGATTTAAAAGTAAAAATGATTTATGGACTT
Organism: uncultured Pelagibacteraceae bacterium; assembly: GCA_902541745.1. Classification (GTDB taxonomy): domain Bacteria; phylum Pseudomonadota; class Alphaproteobacteria; order Pelagibacterales; family Pelagibacteraceae; genus Pelagibacter. Next base: position 13,238 of record CACBRW010000021.1, read on the forward strand.
TACAAAGTACAAATCGATGGGCAAATAAAAAAATAAATAAAAATAGAGAAAATAAAGAAAAAAACTCAAAGATTTTAATTGATCAATTTTTTAAACTTACTGGAATTAAAAAAACAAAAATACTAACTTCATTAAATCATGGTTGGAAATATTCTTCAAATTCTAGATCCTTAAAAGTTAAAAGTTATTGGAATAATAAATTAAATTTAGGAGTGTGTGCAGATTGGTTTGTAGGTCCTAGAGTAGAGGCTGGATGGATAAGTGCAAACGATCTTTATAAAAAAATAAATAAATAATTTTATTCAAGATTTTTTAAGCGATACTCCCAATTTCCTATTCTTTCATATGTGACTTTGACAATAAGTGAAGTTT
>CACBRW010000022.1 GCA_902541745.1 uncultured Pelagibacteraceae bacterium
TTACATGATGGGGTGCCGACAAAAAAAGATATTGAAAGATTAAAAAATGAAGTTCCAAAACAAGAAGTTGGTAGACTTTCTTATAAAGAATTAACTTTATCGAGGGCAAACAAATCAGTAAGAATTTATAATCACGTAGTTGAAAGTTTGAGTAAAGGTCAGCAGCCAGATCTAAACTTATTATCAAAAGTAGGCTATTTATATAGGACTACGGCAGTATATGGCTCAGGTAAATTTGGTCTTGCAGATCGATTTAGAATTAAAAATCGTGAAGAAATTAATGGTCCATTTAGATTAGAAATGATGTTGGTTTATTTGGTAAGACAATTTACTTTTGATCAAGTTAATCATGTTGCTTATCATAAAAATCCAAAAATAGCTGTTAAACTAGATGATAATATTTGTAAAAACTTGGGAATTGGTAATTCTACAGGTCTAGGTATGGCTCCATTTATAGTCAATCATCCAACCCTATTAAATAACTGGATTCAAAGTAGAGAAAAAGCACTAAAAAAAATTAGAGAAATCAAAGACGTAAAAAAACAAGAAAGTGATTTATTTATAGATTGTGTAAAAAAATCGTTAAGAAATATTACAAGTTGGAATACTGATAGTGAATATCAGCAAAAAAAAATTTCTTCTTTGTTAAAGGATGTTGAAAAATTTTTAAATTTAATAGACAAAAATTTTAATTTCGAGAGCGAATATCCTTTTAATAAAATATATCAATGGTTAGAGGAGAATACATGCGAAGAATGTATTGAATATATTGTTTCAATAATGATGGAACCCTATAATGATATAGTAAATCCCTTGTTTAAAGAAATGAGCTCAGATGAAGAAAAATATTTTAATATTCCAACTTACAGAAAAGTTGAAGAATTACGAAATATTATTGAAGCAAAGTATCCAAATATTTTAGATATTAATTTTGAAGAAAAAGAAAATAATAAAAACTTTTGGTTTATTTCAAAAAATAAAGAGGAACCAAGATTAGCAGATCGTTTTGAGGAGCATGGATCAGAATTGGAACAGCCGTTAGCAATAGCTAGAGATATAAAAAAACTTTATGACAAATTATTAGTTTCAAAAAATAGTTTAACTATTGCTGAGTTTTTAGCATTAAATTCTGAGTTACGACACGTTGTAAGGAGAGCGTTCATTGTAGAAAAATTTCCTTATTCAGAAATACAAGATAATACAATTGGTAAAGATTTAATGCCAATTGATATGTTAAGATTAAAATTATCTTTTTTTGGGGCATTAAAATTTGATCCACGATCTGACAAATGGTTAAGAATTTGCATGTTTCAAGGAGCCCCACTTCCAAATGAGCTTAAAAGTTATGACGAGCAGTGGGTATATAAAACTAATATTTATTAATGAAATCACTTAGTGAAATTGAAACTACCGTAAAAAGAGCATCAAAAGCAGCAGGATTTTCTTGGGGAGTTTCTGAGGAAACAGGAAAAAGTATTAGGTTGTTAGAGCTATTTAGTTTGCCAGGTATTAAGCACCTTAATGAATATTTTAACGAAAAAAATAAAATTAAATTTGAAAATTTAAATTCAATTAGTGAAAATAATTCATCATCAAAAAATCCTTACTGTCCGATTATTTTAGGTGTTAGCTTTTTAGATCAAATAAATGTTTTAGAAAATTTAAAAAAAATTGAATTCAAAAATGTTGCATATCCTATAATTTTTATTTCTTTCGTAAGTCGTTCATCAGAAATTATAGGAAAAAAAATTTATGTAAAAATGGATGAAAAAAAAATTTTACTAAATTTAAATGTAAATATTAGTTCAAATGTTGTTGATCAAGATTTTCCAAAGATAGTGAATACACTTGAAATTAATCTACTTGAAAATGAGGATAACTTTACAGACCATGAATGGAATAATTTATATAAGTTATCTGAAGAAACTTTTGTAGAGGAAAATGACAGTTTAAAAGAAGGTGCGGCTGGTGCTGGCTTGACTGATAATGATTGATGAAAATGATGAAAAAAATCTTATTACAGATACTGAAGAATTAAATAATATTTGTGATGAATGCAAAGAGGAAGACGAAAGTGTCACTCAAAATTTAATTCTTACTGGGTTTAAGTTATGTAAATCTTGTAGATTATCAAAGACTATTTTTCCGCTTTAACTGATTTGACTAACTGGAAGCATATTCATCCTACTCATCACAAATGAGATAGATAAAAATGCAATAATTAAAAAAGATAAAAGTATAATCCCAAAAGATTTAAAATTAGATTTTAAATTCAAAATTTGTTTAGTTGAAATGATTAAACCTGCAAAAATCCAAAACTGGGTAAGAAAAATTATTGGTATCATTAAATCTGGTGTAACAGCAAAAAATCTTAATAAACCAGGAGCATGCGCAAAACCAACAGCTGTTAAAACTTTTTTGAACGAAACTTTAGTTTGTTTTTCAGGAAATAGTTTAACTCCAATTACAAAAATAAAAATTGCCCATATTAGCCAAGTAACTATTGCAGTTAGTCCAGACATTGCGATAGCTGTTTTAATAATGGTATTAGCTGCTACTGCGCCAGCGATACCATCTAGGATCATTATAATCCCAGCAAAGTATATTGATGCTTCTCCAAAATTTTTGTTATCCGAATAAAGAGTTTTGTCTAATTTTATTGACTTAAAAATTATATTTAAAAATTCAGCAAACATTAATTTTTTTTATTTTTATTTTTTTGAGCTTTATAAGAAACAATTAATGGAAATATTATTAAAGCAATAGCAATGATAATGCAAACTGCTATTAGAAAACTTTTGGTCATTAGAATTGAAAAGGGGAGCTAAAATTAGCTCCCCCATAGTAAATTTTAGCCTTTTACAACTTCTCTTGTATTTGCGTTGAAAGACTCTTTGAATGGAATATCCACAACTACAGCATCTACAGGTGTTCCTGGAGTGTCCGAGTATTTTTCTGGAAGATGAACTTTAAACTTAGTTCCAACTTTATTTTTTGGAAATCCATTAGGGTTTAAAGTTCCATCAAATGGAACATATCCCATAGCAATATTGGTTTTCTTTTCTGGATGCCACCATGGTGAAGTAATAAATCCAACTGGATCTCCACCACTTTCTGGTGATACTAACCAAAAGTCAGGCGCATAATCGTCAATTGGTTTGCCACCTAACTCCATTCCAACTAACTGAAGTTTATATGGTTTTTTTCCAGCTTTTATATCTGCTCCCATTTTCTCCAAAGCAGCTTTACCAACATAATCAGTTTTTTTATTCCATTCACCTTTACCAGATAATGAAACTTGATAACCTAAATTACATTGAAACGGATTATGTTGTTGATCCATGTCTTGTCCCCAAGAAAGAATACCCGCTTGTATTCTTCTATGATGTGCAGGTGCAATAACCATCAAGTTATGTTTTTTTCCTGCATCTAAAACTGCATTCCACATATCTTCAGCATATAAAGTTGCATTTCTCAAGTATATCTCATAACCAGCTTCTCCTGAAAAACCAGATTGAGATATTACACAACTTCTTCCACCAACCGTTGCCTCTGCTAATCCATAGAAAGGCATATTATCAAAATCAACTTGGTCTCCACAAAGGTCTTGCATTAAAGCTTTTGACTTAGGACCTTGAATTTGTACTGGACATGCATCAATTTCTTCAATTGTGCAATTAAATCTTCCATCTGAATTAACACCTTGCAAATACATACCAATATCAGAGTCTGATAATGAAAACCAAAATTCATCTTTTGAAATTCTTAAAAGAATTGGATCATTTAAAACTCCTCCGTAAGCATTACATAAAATTACATATCTTGCTCTCATAGGAGAAATTTTTGTTGCATCTCTAGTTATAACGTAATCAGTAAATTTTTCTGCATCTGGACCTTTAACTCTTATCTGTCTTTCAACAGCAACATTCCACATTGTTACATGGTTAACGATAGCATCATATTCTACCATCGCTCCACCATCTTTAGGTTTTACATAACCTCTTGGATGATAAATTCGATTGTATACAGTTGCTCTCCAACAACCTGCCTGCATTGATAAATGCCAATAAGGTGATTTTCTTACTCTTGTTGAGATTAATAATTCAACTTTAGTTGGCCCACTTTGTCTTAAATTGTAGGGTACTTCTCTATCAGATTGATCAACAGAAGTAACATGTTGTACTTTAGTATAGTCAAATTCTTTAGACATAACTATTCTCCTTCAACCACTTGTTAGTTTCCTTCAAGCCGCCGAATGTATAAATGTGGAAGTTATCAGTATGCGATTTAACTTTCCCAATTAAATCATTAGGGTCTCTAGGTTTCAATAAATCTAATGCCTTAGTAAAATTAGATTTAAGAAAATTAATGGAATTTTTTGCCCCAACAATATTAGCAAATTTAATTAAGCTAGATATTTTTAATGGCCCAGTAATTCCCACATGCACTGGTACGCTTTGTTTAGAAATAAAATCTATAATAGGCTGAGGATCTAGCAACCACTGTGTTACAATATAATCAGCGTAAGGCTTTTTATCTATCATAGCTTTTTCTAAATCTGAGTCGGATATATCAGGACTCCCCTCTGGATGTCCAGCAATTCCTATTTTCATTTTTTCAAAATAACCTGTCTCTAAAAGTTGAAATGAACTATCAAATTTACCTGCTGGTTCTCTTCCACCTCCAATAATTAAGGCTTGCTTTACTCCTCCATCTTTGCATCTAGAAACATAATCTTTAAGTTCTTTTTCATCATGCATTGATCTAGCAGGAAAATGAGGCACAGGGTTAAATCCTTTTTTTACAAGCTCTACTGCTTTATCAGCAGTCTCTTTGTAATCACCTCCAGGTAGCATTGTGATATAAATGTCAGACAATGCTGGAACTGTATCAACTTCAGTTTTAGGTCCTATTTCCAATGAAAAATTCATACTTAGGATCTTTATTTATTTTGAAATATGTGTCTAGAAAATTCGATGCAGCAAAGTATCAACTATTTTATCTGACCTCTATGCTTTTGGATCCTTCTTCCATATTCTTGAGTGACTCTATCAAAGACAATTGCAAGAGCAACTATTGCCAATCCATTCATCATTCCAAGAGCTAAATATTGGTTAGAAACAGCTCTTAATATTGGTACACCAAGGCCTTTTACACCTATCATAGAAGCAATAACCACCATGGCTAAAGCCATCATTATGGTTTGGTTTACTCCAGCAAAAACAGTCGGTAAAGCTAGCGGAATTTGAACAGATTTTAATTTTTGAGTTGTAGTTGCTCCAAAAGCTTCGCTAGCTTCCAAAGTCTCTTTATCTACTTCTCTAATACCTAAATTAGTTAATCTAATAATTGGAGGAACTGCATAAACACAAACAGCGATTAATCCTGGAACCTTTCCTATACCTAACAACATTAAAATTGGTATCAAATAAACAAAACTTGGTATTGTTTGCATCATATCCAAAACAGGAAGTATTGTTTTTTCTGCCCTAGAGGATCTAGCCATTACAATTCCTATTGGAATACCAACAACAATACAAATGATTGTACATACAGTAATAATTGCAACTGTTGCCATACAATCTTCCCACATTCCAAAATATCCGATTAATAAAAAAGCAATTGCACTTCCTGTAACTAATTTCCAACTTTTTGAACCTAACCAGGCTAATCCACAAATTATTCCAATAATAATTATCCATGGAGTGGATAACAATAATTTTTCTAATGATACTAAAAAAAATAATAATGGATCAAAAAATGCCTCTATGCTGTCTCCATATTCTTTTGAAAAATTTCTAAAAGCTAAGTCGATACCTTTTCTTAGCTCCATTTGGGATCTTCTTCCCATTTCTGGAAATTCAGTAAAAAATTCCATAAATATTAAATTTTACGAGCCTATATTAAATAGGCTCGTAATTAAAAGTTAATTATAAACTTTTTTTGATTTTTTTTGCAGCATCTGAAGATACCCACTTAGTCCAAATATCTTCATGCTTTATTAAAAACTCAACAGCAGCATCAGAACCTTTTGCTTGGTTGTCAGCCATGTAAACTAACATTCCATTCATCACTGTCCCTGGAAAAGTTCTGCTTTCAACATATTTAAGTACATCTTTTCCACCAGTTTTTGCAAAGTTAGCACTTACAATTGAGTTTACTTCAGATTTTGTCCAAGCTGTTGGCTTTGGATTTGCACAATCTTGTTCTGCAAGAGTGATACAATTGTCCCAATTATCTCTGCCTGCAAAAGGAACACCAAAATCAACTGGCTGTAAATTATATTTTCCAACCATTGATGTAGGGTTCCAATAATATCCAAACCACGGCTCACCAGAATCTGACGCTTTAGCAATTGAACCATCTAAACCTGCAGCTGAACCTGGATCAATAAGCTTCCAACCTTTTTTTTCCATTTCAAATGCTCTGTACAAATTTGCATTAGCTAATTGACATCCCCAACCTGCTGGACATCCCATGAAAGCACCTTTTGATGGGTCCTCTTTATCTGGAAACAAATCTGGACGTTCTAAAATTTGAACAGCTGTCATTCCTTTAAGTTCTGGATGTTTTTCTAAAGCTGCTGGATTTAACCACCAACCTTCTCCAAGACCTGTAATTGGAGCTTTATTTGCGATAATTAATCTTTTTTCACTTACCGCTTTTTTTAAAGGAGTATAAACCGCATTCGCCCATTGCTCAGGGTTCATGTCAGGTGTTCCTTTATCATTCATTGAAGTAAATGTAGGCATAGTAGCACCAGGTACTAATTCTACGTCACATCCATATCCTTCTTCGAGAATGATTTTATCAACGTTTGCCATTAACTCGGCAGATGCCCAGTTTTGTTCGGCTATAACTAATTTTCCACAAGCATTTGCAAAAGAAGTCATGCCGAATGCTAAAAGCGCGGAAAATAGAATTGTTTTTAATTTTTTCATTATATCTCCGTTAGTTAATTTTCGATACAATACTACAACATATCAATGAAAAGATTGCAAATATCTTTCAACCTTTAGTTGAAGTCAAATTGTCTTTAAATGCCATTTATTAAGAGATAAAGTTTGAGAATGAAATTTTCTGCAAATTTTTTTTTCAAAGAGTTTGTTTATATTTTAAATTGTAAAACTGTATTTCAACAAATCATTATAAGAGAATCGTAATATTTAGCTTTAATTAATTCCAACTAAAACAAGGAGGTTTAATAAAAGTTGAAATGAAAAAGTTATCTCAAATACTCGATTTAAAAAAATTAAAAGTAGTAAATAAAAATATTCATAAAGCTCATGGCTTACCAAATGAGTGCTATACTGATTTAGATTATTTATCCATTGAGAGAAAAAAAATTTTTGAAAATAAATGGGTAGTAATTGGTGTTGGCAGTTCTATACCAAATATTGGAGATGCTAAACCATTTGATCTGCTAGGAATTCCATTAATTATATTGAGAGATAAAAATAATAAAATAAAAGTTTTTCATAATGTATGTAGTCATAGAGGTTTTAAGATCCTTCAAGAAAAATGTAAAATTAAGAATGTAATAAGATGTCCTTATCACTCTTGGTCCTACGATATGAGTGGCAAGTTAATAGCCACACCGCATATTGGTGGAATGAATAAACATAATTGTAATAAATTTAGTAAATCAAAAAGTGGGCTTAAGGAAGTTAGATCTCATGTTTGGTTAGATTTAATTTTTATTAATTTAAATAATAATGAAATTGATTTTGAAAAATATATTAAACCTTTAAGTGATAGATGGAAAAAAATCTGGCCAATTAAAGATAGAGATTTAATCGTTTATTCAAAAGATTATGGTTATTTTAATTTAAATGCTAAATGTAACTGGAAATTTGCAATAGAAAATTATTGTGAAAGTTATCATCTACCCTGGGTTCATCCTGGATTAAACTCTTACTCAAAAATTGATGATCATTATCATATTCAAGGATTACCTAATCGTTTTGCTGGACAAGGCACAATGGTTTATAATCCAATGTTTAAAAGTAACTTAAAATTTCCAACATTCCCAAACTGGCCAAAAGATCAAGAGCATATTGCTGAATATGTTGCTCTTTTCCCAAACGTAATGCTTGGGATTCATAAAGACCATTTTTACGCCTACTGGTTAGAACCAGTAAATAATCAATATACAAAAGAACATATGGAAATTTTTTATGTTGGTAACGAAGCGGCAAATTCTAAAAAATTTAAATCACTTAGAAAACAAAACTTTGAACTTTGGAAAGGAGTTCAAAGTGAAGATTTAAATATAATTGAGGGAATGCAAGATGGGAGAAAATCACCATCTTATAATGGGGGAAACTTTTCACCTGTGATGGATAATCCCACCCATCATTTCCACAAATGGGTTGCAAACAATATAATGACATGAAAGGATAAATTATGAAAAAAGATCTTATTACTAGATTAAATGAAGGCCCAATAATGTGTGCTGAAGGATATCTTTTTGCAATGGAAAGAAGAGGATATTTATCAGCAGGCCCATTTGTTCCAGAAGTAGTTTTAGAACATCCGGAAGTAGTAACTCAGTTACATAGAGAATTTATTAGAGCGGGATCTGATGTTGTTCAAGCATTTACTTATTACGGTCATAGAGAAAAGCTCAGAATAATTGGTAAAGAACATTTGTTAGAACCAATGCAAAAAGGTGCTCTTAAAATTGCAAAAGATGCTGCTGCTGAGTTTAAAGATTTAGATCTTATGGTTTGTGGAGACGTTGCTAATACAAATGTATTTGATCCAGGGGATCCTAATACTCACAAACAATGTCAACAAATGTATGAAGAACAAGTAGCTTGGGCAAAAGAGGCTGGTGTTGATTTTGTAATAGCAGAAACAATAAATTGGACAGAAGAAATGAAAATAGCATTAAAAGCAATTAAGGATGCAGGACTTATTGCAGTTTGTAATTTTGCAATTCCTAGAGGGGATAAAACTAGAGAAGGACATAGTACTGAGGATGCATGTAAGATGATGGAGGATCTGGGTGCTGATGTTGTTGGATTGAATTGTTACAGAGGACCTGAAATGACAATGAAATTATTAAAAAAGGTTAGAGAAAAAGTTTCATGTCATGTTGCTGGACTTCCAGTACCTTACAGAACAACAGAGGAAGAACCTGGTTTCTTAAATATCACTGATCATGGTTGCGACTGTATTCCAGGTGGAAATGCATTCCCAGTAGCTCTAGACAACTTATTCTGTAACAGATTTGAAATGGCAGAGTTTGCAAAAGAGTGCGTTCAAAATAAAATAAATTTTATTGGTATATGTTGTGGGGCAGAAGCTCACCATGTTAGAGAAATGTCAGTTGCAATTGGTAAAAAACCAATTTCAATGAAATATATGCCAGACATGAGCAAACATTTCCATCATGGTACAGATAAATCTCTTAAAAAAGTAAATAAGGAGATCAAATATTAATAATAAATATGAAGAGAAAAACTTTTTTTGACTCTAGAGACAAATATTTATCATTTGTAAACTCAACTAATGAAAAATCAAAAATTGCTTTTTATTTATTTAAAAAAATAGAAAAAATCAGTACTCGGTCACCAATTTTTAACGTTTTAGACGCGGGTACTGGAGAGGGAACAATTATATCTACTTTTTTGTCAGGTCTGCATAAATATTTGCCAAATAAACCTATATTTGTTGTAGGTAAAGAAATAAGTATCGATGATATTAATGTGCTTCTAAGTTTTTTAGGGGATAGATTTGCTGAACATAAAACTTTAATTTTTAATATTACTAATTGTAGCTATAAAGATATAAATAATTCTACATCTGACAATATAAAATTTGAAAAATTAGAATTAGTTGGAAAAAAAAGTATTGATTTTACTAAGTTCTTAATGAGTTTAAGTCCTTATATTAGAAAAAATTGGAAATTATCTTTTAATAAAAAAAATGGTTCAATTAAACCCAAGTCAAAAATTTTTTTGACTATTTACAGAAAAGATCAAAAAAAAAAATTAAAAGACTTTATACCTAGAAATATAAGTGAAATTCCAAAAAAATATGATTTTATTATTGCATCTCAATGTTTTAAGCTTCGTTCTCCTTTAACTCAGACTGTAAAAAATGTTATTAAACCTCTTTTATCTTTGTTAAATTTTAAGGGAAAAATGTTCCTTATATACTCATCAGGAAAGGATTTTACAGGATCATTTCTCAAATATTACTATCCAAGGAATGGTTTTTATAAAAATTCAGAACCTAAAAAATTAATATCTCAAATAAAAAAAAATATAGAAAAAGATAAATTTAAAATAAAAATAGAAAAACTAAAATATACCTTCAATAATTTATCTATCAATTTGAAGGAATTCTCACTAAATAATATTTTTTCTGTCTGGAATGCAATTAACTATGTGGGACAAGTTTCTGAAATAGAGCAAAAAAAAGTTTCATTTAGTAAAAAAAATATAAATATTCTTCAAAAGAGATTATCCAAATTAAAAAATATTTATTTTGAAGACAATATTTTAAATTTTGAAAAAGAAAGGTTATAAATAATTTTATGGAGAAAAATGCTAAAGTTGTAATCATAGGTGGTGGTGTGGTTGGTTGTTCTATTCTTTACCATTTATCTAAATTTGGATTAAAGGATTGCATTTTACTTGAGAGAAACGAACTTACCTCAGGATCGTCTTGGCACGCAGCGGGAAATGTTCACGTGATTTCATCTGATCCAAATATTTCTCGGATGATGGCTTACACAATAGGATTATATAAAGAGATTGAAAAAGAGTCAGGTCATTCTGTAGGCTTTAAACCTAGTGGAGGTTTTTATTTAGCTTCAAATGAAGTGTGGGCTGATTATTTAAAGAGAGAAAGATCAAAAGCAAGATACATGGGACTTGACCAAGAATTTATTTCTCTAGAGGAAGTTAAAAAGAAAAATCCTCTAATTGATCCATCTAGATATTTGTTAGCCTTATGGGATCCTATCGATGGTGAAGTTGATCCTTCAGGAGTTACTTACGCTTTTGCAAAAGCTGCAAAAGTTCATGGTGGAAAATATTACACTCACACTGTCGTAAAAGATACGAAACAAAAAGAAGATGGAACTTGGGATGTGTTTACGGAAAAAGGAAATATAAATGCTGAAATAGTAATAAATGCAGGAGGACTTTGGGCAAGAGAAGTTGGGCAATTAGCTGGATTAAATCTTCCTGTACAACCAATGGAGCACCATTATCTAATCACTGAATCCATCCCTGAAATTGAAGCAATGGGTGATCAAAGATTACCAATAGGAACTGATTTTGAGGGAAATATTTACTTTAGACAAGAAGGAAAAGGGATGTTGCTTGGAACATATGAACCTAAATCAACACCTTGGAAAGTTGAAGGTACACCAATGAATTTCGGTCATGAATTATTAGAGCCAAAGTTAGATAATATTGAAGATAGATTGGCAATTGGATTTGAGAGAATGCCAGCATTAGAGCGTGCAGGAATAAAAAATATAGTAAACGGTCCTTTTACCTTTGGTCCAGATGGAAGTCCTCTTATTGGTCCAGTACCAGGTATGAAAAATTATTGGGTTGCAGTTGGTGTAATGGCTGGTTTTTGTCAAGGAGGAGGTGTTGGAAAATGTATAGCTGAATGGATTATTGATGGTGAACCATCAATAGATGTTTGGGCAATGGATGTTGCAAGATTTGGAGATTATGCATCCCCTCAATATGGAACAATAAAATCTTCAGAAAACTATGAACGAAGATTTATTATGACATTTCCTAATGAAACTTTGCCAAAAGGAAGAAAACAAAAAACTACTGCGTTGTATGATCGTTTTGTAAATCAAGGTGCTGTTATGGGAGATAGCTTTGGATTGGAAAATGTTTTGTGGTTTGCAAATAATAAAGAAGATGCTCATGAGGAACCAACAATAAAAAGATCGAGATCTCATGATTATGTATCAAAAGAAGTTATTAATGTAAGAGAAAATGTTGGTTTAATCGAAGTTGCAAATTTTTCAAAGCATGAGTTCAAAGGACCAGATGCTAGAAAATTTTTAGATCATATAATGGCTGGAAGACTCCCAAAACCTGGAAGAATATCTTTATCACCAATGTTATCATACAGAGGAAAATTATGTGGTGATCTAACTGTGACATGTTTAGATGAAAATGAATTTATGGTATTTGGCTCTGGCGCTGCTCAAGAAATGCATAGACGTTGGTTTGAAAGTCACTTAGATAAATTTAATTTAAATTATAAAAATAGATCTGATGAATTCCATGGATTATCAATTGCAGGACCTAATTCAAGAAAGGTTTTAGAAAAAATAGTAAGAGATGATGTTTCAAATGAAAAATTTAAATTTAGAGATTCTAGACGGATGTTTGTTGGAGGAGTTCCAGCAATAATAAATAGAATTTCATTTACTGGCGAACTCGGATATGAAATTTATGTAGCACCTCACTATCAATTAAAACTTTACGAAGAATTAATGGAAGCTGGAAAAGAATTTAATATCAAACCCTTTGGCGGAAGAGCATTAATGTCAATGAGGTTAGAGAAAAATTGGGGAGCTTGGACATTAGATTATAGACCAGATTTTACAGCAAAAGAGACAGGTTTAGATGCTTTTATTAATTGGGATAAAGAGTTTATTGGTAAAGAAAGTGCACAAAAGGAAAATTCTTCAAATAAACTCATACCATTAATTGTTGAAACAAATGATATTGATGTAACAAATAATGAAGCTGTTATGAATGGAGATCAAAGTATAGGTTACGTTACTTCAGGTGGTTTTGCTCATTTTGTAAATAAAAGTGTGGCGTTTACTTTTGTTGATCAAAACAACATTAATTCTGAAAATAAAATTCAAGTAGAGATAAATGGAGATTTATTTAATTGCTCAATTATTAAAGAACCACTTTATGA
>CACBRW010000023.1 GCA_902541745.1 uncultured Pelagibacteraceae bacterium
ATGAAGCGGAAAAGGTTTCAGAAACTATTTCTCCTAGTATGGATATTCAAATAGCTAGTAATTTTGAGAGACTTATATTTGATCTTAATAATGAGGATGATAAACAAACTTCATTAGATATGAAAAATATTAAAGAGAATGGAAAATATTTAATTGGTGTTGATAAATTAAATAAAATTAGAGAAAATTTTTTATCAGCTAGTCTGAGCGAGACTGAGACTTTGGAGGTTATTAAAAAGGTGTATGAAAAATTTTCTGTAGTTTTAGATCCACATACAGCAATTGGATATGGTGCTTTCGACAAACACAACCTAAGAGGAAATAATATTGTACTAGCAACTGCACATCCATGTAAATTTCCTCATGCTGTTTCGAAAGCTATTAATTTAAAATCTGATTTGCCAAAACCCTAGGGAGAGAAGAGTTAAAATAATAAAATAAACAAATACTGAAAATAGAAATTTATTCTTCAAGGATAAATATTAACTTCCCCAAATATATATTGCAGCAAATAAGAAGAGCCACACTACGTCAACAAAATGCCAGTACCAAGCAGCTGCTTCAAATCCAAAATGATGATCTTTTGTGAAATGACCAAGCCTTCCTCTCCACAAACATACCGCCAAAAAAATTGTTCCAATAATCACATGAAAACCGTGAAAACCTGTTGCCATATAAAATACTGCTCCATAAATATGGCCCGAGTAGGTAAAAGTAGCATGATGGTATTCATATGCTTGTAATAACGTAAAAAAGAAACCTAGTATTACTGTTAAAGTTAATCCTTGTATAAATCCTTTTCTATCATCCTCCAATAAAGAGTGATGGGCCCAAGTGACAGTTGTTCCTGATAATAATAAAACTAAAGTATTTATCAAAGGAATGTCCCAAGGATCAAATGTTTCAATATCTTTGGGTGGCCATACATTTCCAACAAATTCATTTGGAAACAAGCTTATGTCAAAGTAAGCCCAAAACCATGCAACAAAGAACATTACCTCTGAAGCAATAAATAAAGTCATTCCATATCTATGATGAATTTGAACAACAGGAGTGTGATGACCTTGATGTTCAGCTTCGATTACTACATCTCTAAACCACATATATGCACCATAAATTAACAAAGCTAAACCAAGATACATTCCCCATGAAATACCGTTATGCATATAAAAAATTGCACCTATAGCTAATACTAAGCATGCAAAAGATGTATAGATTGGCCAGGGACTTGGATCAACTAAGTGGTAATCGTGTTTTTTTTCTGCTGACATTTTTCGTGATTATGATTGTTTATAGTAATCTGTCGAGAAAAAAGTGTACGACATAGTTACATCTTGTAAATTTTTTGTAGTTGGATCGTTCACAAGGTCAGGGTCTAAATAGAAAGTCATTACGTAAGTTGCCTTCTCTCCTGCCTTCAACTCTTGTTTTTCAAAACAAAAACATCCTAATTTACTGTAATATTTGCCAAAACTTGCAGGTGAAACATTAAAACTTGCTACACCATGAGTCGTTTCGTTTCCTAAATTCTCAACTTCAAATTCAATTCTGTTGACCTGGCCAATTTTTACATCAATAACGTTTGATTTTGCTTTGAAATTCCAATCAAGATTGTTCACATTTGTATCAAACCTAACACTTACAACCTTGTCTAACACTATTTTAGGAGCTTCTTTTGAAACCTGGGTTGTTCCGCCAAATCCAGTAACTCTACAGAACAAATCATACAGAGGCACTGCAGCAAAAGACAATCCTAACATAAAGATAAAAATCCCAGCTAAAAGTAAAGGAGTTAATGTTTTGCCTTTAATCATATCTGTCTATCAAATACTCCAACGTTGTATAAAGTAAAAATAAATAAAAATACCATAAATGCTAAAATTGCTATAGCAGTTATAATATTTTTTTTCTTTGTTTTTTTGTCAGGTGTTATCATAAAATTTTATCAATTAAAAAAAGTACAAAAATTAAAAATAAATACAAAATTGAATATCCAAAAATAGATTTTGCTTTTTTTGCATCAAATTTATTTTTTTTAAATTTATAAAGGTCGAAACATAAATAATTATAATAAATTGTCAAAATTAAAGATGGGATTAAAAAAGTTATACCTACAAAACCGATTGCATAAGGCAAGATAATTACAGGTAACATCGTTAAAGAATAAACAAATATGTTTAATTTTGTACTCTCCACTCCATTAGTTAAAGGAAGCATTGGAATTTTAGCTTTTTTATAATCATCAGATTTATACAAACTTAAAGCCCAAAAGTGTGAAGGAGTCCAAAAAAATATAATTAAGAAGAAAGTAATTGGTTCAAAAGTCAATGAATTAGTAGCTATAGTCCAGCCAATAACTGGAGGCAGTGCACCTGCTGCTCCTCCGATTACTATATTCTGTGGAGTTTTTCTTTTTAACCAGATTGTATAAACAAATACATAAAACAAAATAGTAAAAAGTAATAAACTAGCTGATATTCTATTTGAATAATAATCAAGCGCAATTACAGAAAAAATTGAAAGAGAAATTCCAAATACTAGTGCTTGATTTCTATTTACCTTACCTGTCGGAATTGGTCTCAAACAAGTTCTTGTCATAAGGGCATCTAAATCTGACTCGTACCACATGTTTAAAGCCCCAGCTGCCCCTGCTCCAATTGAAACTAAAATTATTCCAATAGCTGCATCTTTTGTTGGAATTATATTTGGAGCCATTAACAATCCAACTGCACATGTAAAGATAACCAAAGACATTACTCTTGGTTTCATTAATTTAAATAATTCAGATAAATTAAAGGCGTCTTCTTGAGATAAGTTTCTATTTTTTAATTTAGACTTAATCATTAATTTAAAGTTAAAAAATCTTGTTTGCTATACTTAGCTAGTGGATTTTTCAACACCCTCTTCATCTTCAAACTTTGGTAATTCTTCAAAAGTATGAAAATTAGGTGGAGATGGTACAGTCCATTCTAAAGTTGTAGCGCCTTCTCCCCATGGGTTTTGTGCTGCAGCCTTTTTCTTATAAAACGCATAAACAAGATTTATAAAAAATACTACCAACCCAATTACAGAAATATAAGAACCAATTGAAGAAATGTAATTCCATCCTGCAAAAGCATCTGGATAGTCAGCATATCTTCTTGGCATTCCCGCAAGGCCTAAAAAGTGTTGTGGGAAAAAAACCAAGTTCACTCCGATAAACGTTAACCAGAAGTGTAATTGACCCATCCACTCTGAGTACTCATAGCCAGTCATTTTTCCAAACCAATAGTAAAATCCTGCAAAGATTGCAAATACAGCTCCTAAAGATAGTACGTAATGAAAGTGAGCAACAACGTAGTAAGTATCATGCATTGCAGTATCCACTCCAGCATTCGCAAGGACTACTCCGGTAACGCCACCTACAGTAAATAAAAATATAAATCCTAAAGCCCAAACCATTGGAGTTTTAAAAGAAATCGAACCACCCCACATAGTTGCTATCCATGAAAATATTTTTATACCGGTTGGAACTGCAATAATCATCGTTGCAGCTAAAAAGTATGCTTTAGTATCTGTGCTTAAACCAACTGTATACATGTGGTGAGCCCAAACAACGAAACCAACTATTCCAATTGCGACCATCGCATAAGCCATTCCTAAGTATCCAAAAACTGGTTTTCTAGAAAATGTTGAAACAATATGACTGATCATCCCAAAACCTGGTAAAATTAAAATATAAACTTCCGGGTGACCAAAGAACCAAAATAAATGTTGGAATAGAACTGGGTCTCCTCCAGTTTGTGCATCAAAGAAAGCTGTTCCAAAGTTCCTATCTGTAAGAAGCATCGTAATTGCTCCTGCTAAAACTGGTAATGATAGCAATAATAAGAAAGCAGTTACTAATATTGACCAAGCAAATAACGGCATTTTGTGTAATGTCATACCTGGTGTTCTCATGTTTAAAATTGTAGTAATAAAGTTTACTGCACCTAAAATCGAAGATGCTCCAGCTAAGTGGAGACTTAGAATTGCAAAATCCATTGCTGGACCTGGTTGACCTGCTGTAGATGATAATGGAGGATATATTGTCCAACCTCCTCCTACTCCTGTTTGACCTGGAGGGCCATCCATGAAAATTGACATTATTAATAATATGAAAGATGTAGGAAGTAACCAGAATGAAATATTATTCATTCTAGGAAAAGCCATATCAGGTGCACCAATCATTATTGGAACAAACCAATTACCAAAACCACCTATCATTGCTGGCATAACCATAAAGAAAATCATTATTAAACCATGACCAGTAACTAAGACGTTATATAAATGATAATTTCCACCTAAAATTCCATCACCTGGATGCATCAGTTCCATTCTCATTAAAACCGAGAATGCAGTACCAATCACACCTGCAATAATTGCAAATATTAGATACATTGTTCCAATATCTTTATGGTTGGTTGAATAAGCCCAACGTTTCCAACCAGTTGGTGTATGATGATCGTCGTGTGATGTTGTTTGCGTATACATATTATTTACTCGCTAGTTTTTTGAATTGATCTTCTTTATTAATTTCTTTTGCAAATTTGACTTTAGCGTCTAACAACCATTCTTGATACTCTTGCTCAGTAACAACTCTAACTTCAATTGGCATAAACGCGTGTTTAATTCCACAAAGTTCAGAACATTGACCATAATAAGTTCCAACTTTTTCTGCTTTAAACCAAGTTTCATTTATTCTCCCAGGCACAGCGTCTCGTTTTACTCCAAATGAAGGAAGTGCCCAAGCGTGTAGAACATCATTAGCAGTGATCATTACTTTAACAACTTTATTTACCGGTACAACTAGCTCATTATCTACGGCTAACAGTCTTGGCTCATTTTCTTTTAAATCTTTAGTTTCAATCATGTAAGAGTCGAAGAAAATATTTTCATCTGGATACTCGTATCCCCAGTACCATTGATATCCTATAGCTTTAACAGTTATATCCGCCTTTGGAATTGCATCTTGTTTATATAAAATTTTAAATGATGGAACTGCCATAACTATTAAAATTAAACATGGAATTAAAGTCCATAAAACTTCAACAGCAACATTATGAGTTCTTTTTGATGGAACCGGATTTGCTGAAGCTCTAAATCTTACACAAGCATAAACCATCAAAAATAGTACAAAAACGCTGATTGCTATTATAATTGGTAACAACAATTTATCATGGAAATTAACTATATCTCTCATAGTCTCGGAAGCAGCCTTTTGAAAGCCTAGTTGCCAATCAACTGGTTGATTAGCGAATGCGCTTGAAGTTATTAAGAATGTTAGAAATATATATAAAAATTTTTTCATTTTTTTACCCTATATAGAGTGTCTTTTAAAAAAATACACTTTTACTTTTAGCGACAAAATATCAATTAATGGCATAATTTATGATCGATAGAGCAGAAATTACAGCGGTTTCAGATCTCAAGATGTTTTCATTGATTTTAACAGACTGAACACCATTAAATTTGAGAATCTCTTCCCTCTCCTGCTCAGAAAAATCTCCTTCAGGCCCTATAATTACGCAAGTAGGTTTGGTTGTTAACTTTGTAAGATCAATTTTTGTATTAGCAGTATTGAGATCAGTGAATATTAAATCCATATCATTATTTAGAAAGCTTTTTAATTTTTGAGGATCCTCAATTGATGGAACAATTATTCTATTTGACTGTTCGGCTGCTTCTATGATTACTTTTTCCAATCTCTCTTTATTTATCTTTCTAACAATCGTTCTTTCAAAGATAATGGGTATAAACTTAGTTACACCAAGCTCTGTAGCTTTTTGGATCATGAAATTAAAATAATTTGATTTAATTGGAGAGAAAGCTAGCCAGAGATCTTTGATGTTTTCTTTCTGTCTTAGTTGTTTCGTAATATTAAATTCAACTATGCTTTTTGTGATATTTGAAATTTTTGCCTCCCATTCACCACTGCTATTGAAAAGAGAAAAAACTTCTTTCTCTTTAAGTCTCATAACTTTTGAAACATAGTGAGATTGATATTTATCAAGTTTGTCGGTCAAATTAAGAGATAAACTTTTTGAATAAAATAATCTAATGTTACTCATATTGATAAGTTAGTTTATGAAAAATATTAAAGCAATAATTTTTGATGCTTATGGCACCTTATTTGATGTCAACTCAGCTGCTGAAAAATGTAAGGATAAAATAGGTGATCAGTGGGAGGGTTTCGCTAATTCTTGGAGAACAACACAATTAGAATATACTTGGCTAAGAAGTTTAATGAAACGTCATAAGGATTTTTGGCAAGTGACAGAGGACAGCTTGGATAAATCAATGAAAACTTATGAAATAGACTCTTCTATGAGAAATGAATTATTAAACCTTTATAAAATTCTATCAACTTTCAAAGAGGTGCCTGAAGTTTTAAAATCATTAAAAAAAAAAGATTTTAAACTTGCTATTCTTTCAAATGGTACTCCTTCGCTTCTTAAGGAATTGGTTAAGAGTAATAATTTAGAAAATATATTTGATGATATTTTTTCAATTGAGGAAGTTGAAGTTTATAAACCAGACTCTAAAGTTTACGATATTCCAATAAAAAAATATCAAATTCAAAGAAATGAAATTACTTTTTTAAGTGCAAATACTTGGGATGTATCTGGTGGTGGAAATTATGGCTATAATTCTATTTGGGTTAATAGAAATAATAATACTTTTGACAATCTAGATTATGTACCAAAACATCAGATCGAGGACCTTAGTAAGTTACTTGATATAATATAAAAAACACTTATTTACGAAGTATGAAAAATATTGAAGTAAGCAAAATTGTTGATCCTGTACCAGCCTCTGACGGTGCTGGAGTTAAATTAAAAAGAAGTATTGGCATTGAGCCGAACTACTTTGATCCATTTTTAATGTTAGATGAATTTGGATCAGAAAATAGCGAAGATTATATTGCAGGTTTTCCACCCCACCCTCATAGAGGAATTGAAACGGTAACTTATATGTTAGCTGGAGATTTTCAACATAAAGATAGTACAGGTGGTGAAGGCAGAATGACTGCAGGAGACGTACAATGGATGAAAACAGGCAGTGGGATTATTCATTCTGAAATGCCGGCAATGAAAGAAGGTAAACTTCATGGTTTTCAATTATGGATTAATATGCCGGCTAAATTAAAAATGAGTAAACCTGAATATATCTATATTGATGCAGATAAAATGAGTGTACATAAAGATGATGATAAACAGGTAAAAGTAATAGCTGGAAAATTTGAAAAAGCTGAAGGTCCTGTTAAAGAACATAATGTTGAACCGGTTTATTTTGATGTTGAGCTTAACAAAGATAAAGAATTTAATTTTAAATTACCATCTACTCATAACACGTTTATTTATTTAATTAATGGTGAAATAGAAATTGGAAAAGATAAACACGATCAAGTTATAGATAGCACTTTAGTATTGCTAACTAAGGGTGAAAATTTAAGCATTAAGGCTAAATCAAATACTAAGTTTTTAGTGATTTCAGGTAAACCAATTAATGAGGAAATAGCTAGAGGTGGACCATTTGTTATGAATACTAAAGCAGAAATCTTGCAAGCAGTTCAAGATTATCATAATGGTACATTTGTAAAATAAATTATGAAAGCTGTAGAAATTTATAAAACTGGTGGACCTGAGGTTTTAGAGGTTAAAGATATTTCTTTAGATAAGCCGGGTCCTGATCAAGTAACTATTGAACAAAAAGCAATTGGTCTTAACTATATTGACACTTACCATAGATCAGGTTTGTACCCTTTAAAACTACCGATTGGTTTAGGTTTAGAAGGTGCTGGAGTTATTACTGAGATTGGAAAAAATATAAAAGACTTCAAAGTAGGTGATAAAGTTGCTTATGCAGGTATCCCTTTGGGTTCGTATAGTTCTCATAGAAACTATCCAACTAAAAATTTAGTGAAAGTTCCAGACGGTATTGATCTTGAAATAGCTGCAACATTAATGACAAAAGGATTAACAACTTTTTATCTTTTGCATAAAACTTATTCGGTTAATTCAGGAGAAACATTATTGTTTCATGCGGCGGCTGGAGGGGTAGGACAAATTTTTGGACAATGGGCAAAAAGTTTAGGTTGTACTGTTATAGGTACAGTTGGATCAGATGAAAAAGTTAAGATAGCAAAAGATAATGGTTACGATCATGTAATTAATTATAACAAAGAAAATTTTGCAAAAAAAGTTTTGGAAATTACTAATGGTAATGGAGTTCCAGTAGTTTATGATGGTGTTGGGAAAGACACACTAGATGGTTCTATTGAATGTTTGGCAATAAGAGGAATGATGGTTTCGTTTGGAAATGCATCTGGACCATTATCTGATATCAATGTTCCAAAAGTTATTCAACCAAAAGGACTTTATCTTGTAAGACCATCTATGCAACAATATCTCTCAACAAAAGAAGAGTTAAACGAAGCTTCAAAAACAATGTTTGAAAAAATTAGCTCTGGAAAGGTCAAAATTAAAATATTTAAAAAATACAAGTTAGAAGAAGTCGTCCAAGCTCATCAGGATCTTGAAGGAAGAAAAATTTTAGGTCCAGCTGTGATAGTTCCTAATTAACATCAACATCCATATCTGACATATGGAGCTTAAGTGCATTAGTAGATATTTGTATCTCTCTAATAAAAAATATTATTGAAATAATCATTGATAAGCAACAAGAACCAAAAATTACACGAGCTAAAAAAAACTCATCTAAATAAAGTGCAAATACAGTCAACATATTAAAAAGAAATCCAAATGAGGAAAAAAGTATTGTCCATCTTAAAAGAGTTATTCTTCCACTAAGGTTGATAAACTGTTTTTTCCATTCTGGTGGAATATGTTTTTCATAAACATGTTCATCATGAAGCTGTCTAATTAATATACTCAAAGAATGAAATCTATTACTATAAACAGCCATCATCAAAGGAATTGCGGGAAACATTAATGCTGTGACTGTGTAATCTATATTCATACGAATCAATTTGATTATGAATCTAGCCTTTGTTATTTACAAGTAAAATATTATGAACCAATTTAAACATTTTGTAGATTTAACGAGATTAAAAAAACCAATAGGTTTTATGCTATTGTTTTGGCCATGTTCTTGGGGTTTAACATTAGCATATGATTTCTCGTTAAATTTAAATATTTATTTTTTTTATTTAATACTTTTTTTTTTAGGATCCGTTTTAATGAGATCGGCAGGATGTATTGTAAATGATATACTCGATAAAGAATTTGATGCAAAGGTAACTAGAACCAAAAATCGTCCAGTTGCATCTGGAAAAATTTCTATAAAACTTGCTTTAGTTTATGCTATTATTTTGTGTTTTCTTGCCTTGTTAGTTCTTTTAAATTTTAATTTCCTCACAATTTTATTAGCAATAGGATCTATGCCTCTGGCATTTACATATCCACTGATGAAAAGATTTACCTATTGGCCACAATTATTTTTGGGGATTACTTTTAATTATGGATTAATTCTTGGATGGACATCAATACAAAATGAAATAAGTGTTGTGCCAATTCTTTTCTATATTGGAGCCATATTTTGGACACTAGGTTACGACACAATATACGGATTTCAGGATATTAAAGATGATGAAATTATAGGATTAAAATCGACCTCTATAAAATTTAAAGGTAAAGCTAAAACATTTTTATACACATGTTATTCCTTTTTACTAATACTTTTTTTATTTGGAGGTTATCTCATGAAGTTTAATAATATTTATTACTTTCTAATGATTGTTCCATCAATTCACCTATTTTTTTATCAAACTAGAATTTTTGATACAAAAAATCCATCTAGTTGTCTTAAAGCTTTTAAAAGCAATAATATTTTTGGATTAATTATTTTATTTATAATTTTGGTAGTTAAAAACATAATATGAATAAGAAAGAGATATACAAAAGACTATATAAAGATTACTCGAAAATATATTTAAATAAAATTATTTTATCTGCAGTGTTTTCAATACTTGTAGCAGGTAGTACCTCTGGAATTGCATGGCTTTTAGATCCTGCGATAAAAAAACTATTTATTGAAAAAGATCAATCTTTAATATTATTTATTCCCTTCTTAATTATTTTAGCATTCACAGTTAAAGGGTTTTCTTTATATTTTGCGAAGGCAATAATGATTGATGTGGGAGAATCAATTAAGAAAAAACTTCAGTATGATATGATTAATACTTTAATCGGGACTGACACCAAAATAATTGATAAAAAACACTCGGGAAAATTTATTTCTAATCTTACTTATGATGTTACGCATATTACTAATTTACTTAGTAATGCTATTTTAACTTTGTTTAAAGACTCTCTTACTTTAATTGGATTATTATTTGTAATGTTTTTTCAAAATTGGAAATTAGCTTTAATATCGATAATAATGATACCTCTCGCCAGTATTTCAGCAAAAACTCTTGGAAAAAGAATAAACAAAGTTGCAACTGAAGCACAAGAAAAATCTGGTTTTCTTACTTCATACTTAGTTGAATTATTTAAAAATCACAAACTAATCAAGATTTTTCAAAATGAAAATTATGAAAAAGAAAAAGCTGATAATTACCTTGCACAATTGAAAGAAAAAAATACAAAAATACATACAGTCTTCGTTAGACTTTCGCCAATAATGGAAACTTTAACTGGAATAATGATAGCAGTGTTAATATTTTATTCTGGTAAATTAATGTCCAAAGGAGAAGTTGATATTAATAATTTTTTCTCCTTTTTGGCGGCAATGATGTTGGCCTATCAACCTGTAAGAGCTTTATCAACTCTAAACCTTGTACTTAACCAAGGGCTTTCAGCAGCTTCAAGGATACTGCCAATTATTGACCAAGAAAACTCGATAAATGACGCCAAAGATGCCAAACCAATTTTAATAAAAAATTCAAATATAAATTTTAAGAATGTCAACTTTTACTATGAAAAAGATGAGGGTAAAAAATTAGATTCATTAAATTTAGAATTTATTGGTGGAAAAATGACTTCTCTTGTTGGACATAGTGGATCAGGTAAATCTACAATTTTAAATTTAATCCCAAGATTTTATGATGCTCAATCAGGAGATATATTAATTGATGATCAATCAATATACAAAAGTACAATTAAATCTATTAGAAAAGAGATTTCAATGGTAAGTCAAGAAACTACTTTGTTTGATGACACAATAACCAATAACATCAAATATGCCAAAAAAGATGCATCTAATGAAGAGGTTTATGAAGTTGCAAAATTATCATTTTGTGACGAGTTCATAAATAATCTGCCACGAAAATATGAGACTTTAATTGGTGAGAATGGAGTAAGATTATCAGGAGGTGAAAAACAAAGACTCTCAATAGCTAGAGCAATGTTGAAAAAAAGCTCAATAATATTATTAGATGAGGCAACCTCATCTTTGGACTCAGAGACTGAAAATAAAATTCAAGAAGCGCTAAAAATTTTAACAAAAAATAAAACAACAATTGTTATAGCACATAGACTATCAACAATTTTAAATTCAAATAATATTTATGTTATTGATTCTGGTAAAGTAATTGATAATGGAAAGCATGAAACTTTGATTAATAAATCTGAATTATACAAAAGTTTTTATGAAAAACAGATACAAAAATAAAAATGTTTTTTCTATATCAAATAATTATTTCATTAATAATAATAATATCTCCTATTATTATAATAGTAAGAATTTTAAAAAATAAAGAGGATAAAAATAGATTTAAAGAGAAATTTAGCATTGCAACAAAAAAAAGAATTAATGGTAAATTGATTTGGTTTCATGGAGCAAGTGTAGGTGAATTACAAAGTATTATACCAATTATAAAAAAATATGAGAAAAAAAAATCTATAAATCAAATACTTATTACCTCAAGTACACTAAGCTCATCAAAAGTATTAAAGAAATTTAATTTAAAAAAAACAATTCATCAATTTTATCCGATAGATCATTATCTTTTAAATAAGAAGTTTTTAAATTATTGGAAACCAAATATTGCAATTTTTGTTGAGTCAGAAATCTGGCCCAGTATGTATAAACAAATAAATAATAAAAAAATTACTTTATTATTATTAAATGCAAGATTTACCAAAAAAACCTTTAATAAATGGATAACAATCAAAAACTTTAGTAAAGAAATTTTTAGTAAAATTTCTTTTGCTTACCCACAAAATTTAGAAACAAAATTGTATTTAAAAAAAATTGGTATAAAAAATATTAAATCTATTGGTAATATAAAATTTGCTGAAAACCCTGAGGAAAAATTAATTAGAATAAGTAAAAAACTCAGATTAGAATTTAATAAAAAAAAAGTTTGGGTTGCATCCAGTACACATCAAAATGAAGAAATATTTTGTGCTGAGGCACATTTAAAACTCAAAAAAAAAATTAAAAATTTAATAACTGTAATAATCCCAAGACACATACATAGGGTAAATCAAATTATTTCTGAATTAGAAAAATTTAATTTAAAGGTACTATTGCACAGTTCGAATAAATATAATTTAAATGATATCGATATTTATATTGTAGATACTTTTGGTGAAACAAAGAAATTTCATAAAATTGCTACGTCTGTTTTTTTGGGTGGATCAATTATAAAAAGAGGTGGGCAAAATCCACTTGAGGCTGCGCGCTTTGGTTCTAGAATTCTTCATGGTCCAAACACAGATAATTTTACAGATATTTATAAACTTTTAAAAACTTTAAAAATTTCAAAAAAAATAGATAACCCTAATAGTTTAGCTTCAATGATTGTCTTCAAAAAAAATAAAAAAATAGGCTATAAAATTAAGAAAATGGGA
>CACBRW010000024.1 GCA_902541745.1 uncultured Pelagibacteraceae bacterium
ACAAGAGAGTAACAGGACCATTAAGCAATTTTAAGATGATGTTAAAAAGTGACTCTTATGGGATGATGATTAATCACTTAAGTCATACAATTACTGAGCTTGGAAGTAGTGACAAATGGGCACAATTTGAGGTAATCATTCTTGATAAAAACAAGATTTATCACAAGTTTAATTGGCAAGTTGAAAAGTATACTTTGGATGGAAATTTAAAAGACTGTTGGTTAACTACAATGGTATCTAGCCCGATCCCTTTAGGAAGCTCAATTTGATTTCAAACATACATTTTTGTTTCGTAACAAATAAAAATTTAGTAGGAATCCTTGAATGAAAACAAAAACTAAAGTTGTAGTAGTTGGCGGAGGAGTTGTAGGTGTTAGCGCTCTTTATCACTTGGCAAAAAAAGGCTGGTCTGATGTTGTTCTTGTTGAGAGAAAAGAGTTAACTTCAGGATCAACTTGGCACGCCGCTGGTTTATTGCCTTTGTTTAATATGAGTTATTCTGTAGGGCAACTACATAAATATGCAGTTAATCTTTATAAAACATTAGAGGAAGAAACTGGAAAAAATGTAGGCTTTAGCGTAGTTTCAAATATTCGTTTAGCAAGTACAAAAGATAGAATGGATGAGTATCATCAATATGCAGGTGTTGCTCGAACTATTGGAGTAGATGTAAAGTTTTTAAAACCAGAACAAGTAAAAGAAATTTGGCCGTTATGTCATACAGATGATTTAGTTGGTGCAATACAACATCCAGAAGACGGATATATTCAACCAGCAGATTTAACACAAGCTTTAGCTACAGGCGCAAGAAATAGAGGAGCTGAAATTTATAGAAACACAACTGTTCTATCAATGAGACAAACTAAAGATGGATGGGTTGTAGAAACTGATAAAGGATCAATTGAATGTGAACATGTAATTTCTTGTTCAGGAAATTTTGCAAGACAAACAGGTGAGATGGTAGGATTAGATATTCCAGTAATACCTGTGGAGCATCAATACATTGTTACAGAACCTCACCCTGCAATTCAAAAAAGAAAAAAAGATGGATTACCAGAAATGGGAGTTTTAAGAGATAGTGATAGCAGATGGTATATGAGAGAAGAAGCTGGAGGATTAATATTAGGTCCATATGAAGATGGTGCGCCAGCTTGTTACGTAGAAGGTCCATCAAAAAATTCTGAATATGAATTATTTCAAGAAGATTTAGACAGATTAGCTCCGCATATAGAAGGGGCAATTCATAGAGTCCCTGCATTTGGAGAAGTTGGAGTAAAGAAAGTTTATAATGGCGCAATATGTTATACTCCTGATGGAAATCCAATTGTTGGACCTGCTTGGGGACTTAAGAATTTTTGGATTAATGAAGGACATAGTTTTGGAATAACAGCAGCAGGTGGTGCAGGATGGCAATTAGCAGAATGGATCGTTGATGGCGAACCTACAATTGATATGTTGGGAGTTGAACCAAGACGTTACGGAAATTATGCAACTAAATCTTATTTAAAAGCAAAAAATGAAGAAGCATATAGTCATGTATTCATAGTTCATTATCCAGATGAAGAAAGACCAGCAGCAAGACCATTAAGAACAGCTCCATGTTATGAAAGAATGAAAAATTTAGGTGCTGTATTTGGTCAGAAGTTTGGATGGGAAAGACCAAATTTTTTTGCAACAGATGGAATGGAACAAAAAGATGACTGGTCATTTAGAAGATCAAAATGGTTCGACGCAATTAAGAAAGAATGTCAAAATGTAAAAGAAAATGTAGGCCTTTTAGATATGACTGCATTTGCAAAATGTAGAATAAGGGGTCCGAAAGCTGAAGAATTTTTAGATTATCTAGTTGCAAATAAACTTCCTAAAAAAATTGGAAGAATTAATTTATGCCACGCTTTAAATACTAAAGGTGGGGTACATTCAGAATTTACAATTATGAAAGAAGCAGAGAATAGTTACTATTTAGTTTCTGCTGGAGCAAATTTAAGATTAGATCATGACTGGATTCAAAAATGGATGCCAGATGATGGTTCAGTAATATTTGAAGATTTAACAAACAGCACAGGAGTTTTAGTTGTAGCAGGACCTAAAGCTAGACAATTAATGCAAAAGGTTTCAACAGATGATTTCTCTAATGAGAATTTCAAATGGTTAACTGCTAAAAATGTAAATGTTGGATATGCTCCAGTAAATGCGATGAGAGTAAACTTTGTGGGTGAGCTTGGTTGGGAACTGCATCATCCAATTGAATATCAAAATCATATTTTCGATAAATTAATGGAAGCAGGAAAAGATTTAGGAATTAAACCTTTTGGAATTAGGGCTATGAATAGTTTAAGAGTTGAAAAATCTTACAAACTAGTTGGCACAGAATTATCAATTGAATACTCACCATACGAGTCTGGTCTTGATAGATTTGTTCATCCAAATAAAGGAAATTTTATTGGTTTAGAGGCACTTAATAAATGGAGAGAAAAAGGTTTTGATAATAAATTAGTTACTTTAGAGGTTCATAATACTAAAGATGCTGATGTACTTGGAAACAATCCAATTTTTAAAGATGGAAAAGTTGTTGGAAG
This sequence comes from uncultured Pelagibacteraceae bacterium, assembly GCA_902541745.1. Taxonomy (GTDB): domain Bacteria; phylum Pseudomonadota; class Alphaproteobacteria; order Pelagibacterales; family Pelagibacteraceae; genus Pelagibacter. The sequence continues at coordinate 2,580 of CACBRW010000024.1, forward strand.
AGCAACGGGTGGTGAATTTGGATTTAGATTAGATAAATCAATAGCTCTTGCAATGGTTAAACCAGATTGCTCAAATGTGGGCGACAAATTACAAGTTGATATATTAGGTGAAATGTACGACGCTACAGTCCTAAATGAAAGTCCATACGATTCAGAAAATAATTTATTGAGAGCTTAATGAAAATTTTAGTAGCTGTAAAAAGGGTTATTGATTACAACGTTCAAATCAGAGTAAAAGAAGATGGAACTGGTGTAGTTACTGACAACGTTAAAATGTCGACTAATCCGCCGGATGATAATGCAATAGAAGAAGCTGTAAAAATTAAAGAGGCAGGCAATGCCACAGAGGTAGTAGCAATAACGGTTGGAGAACAAAAAGCTCAAGAGACAGTTAGAAAAGCTTTAGCTGTTGGTGCAGATAGAGGTATACATGTAAAAGCAGATGGAATACTTGAGCCCTTAGCTGTTTCAAAAATTTTACAAAAAATAGTCGATAAAGAAAAACCAGATTTAGTATTTATGGGCAAACAAGCTATTGATGATGATTGTAATCAAACAGGCCAAATGCTGAGTGCTTTATTAAATTGGCCACAAGCAACATTTGCGTCAAAGATTGATGTGAAAGATAATAAATTAGAAGTAACAAGAGAAATAGACGAAGGTCTTGAAACAATTGAAATAAATGTTCCAGCTATTGTGACATGTGATCTTAGGTTGAATGAACCAAGATATGCATCACTACCAAATATAATGAAGGCTAAGAAAAAACCAATCGAGGAAATTGCTGCTTCTGATTTAGGTGTGGATGTGTCACCAAGATTAGAACAAATAAAAGTAGAAGAGCCTCCAAAAAGAAAAGCAGGAATAAAAGTAGCAAATGTTGCCGAATTAGTTCAAAAATTAAAAAATGAAGCGAAGGTAATTTAATGGCAGTTTTACTAATAGCAGAGCATAATAATAAAGAATTAAGACCATTTACTCTTAATGCAGTTACAGCAGCTTCTCAAATTGACTCAGAAGTTCATGCTGTAATTATTGGTCAAAACACTGCTGAAGCTACAAAACAATTATCTGAACTTCCATTAATTAAAAAAGTATTAAGTGTTGAAGCAGCTCACTATGAAAACTTCACAGCAGAAAATTTTACTCCAGTAATTGTTAAACTTGCTGAAAATTATTCTCATATTGTTTGTTCAGCAAACACATTCGGAAAAAATTTGATGCCAAGAATTGCAGCCCATCTTGATACTTCACAAGTAAGTGACATTATTAAAGTGATATCACCAGATACTTTTTTAAGACCAATTTATGCTGGAAACGCATTCGCAACAATCAAAAGCAATGATCTTAAAAAATGTGTAACAATCAGACCTACCTCTTTTGATCCTTGTGAGACTAGTGGTGGATCAGCTCCAATTGAAAAAATAGATGCTGATGAAGAATTTTCAAATACAAAATTTGTCAAAAGAGAAGAAATAAAATCTGATAGACCTGAACTTGGTACAGCTAGAATTGTAGTCTCAGGTGGAAGAGGAATGCAAAGTGGAGATAATTTTAAATTAATTACAGAAATTGCTGACAAACTTGGTGCGGCTATTGGAGCATCGAGAGCAGCAGTAGACGCTGGTTATATTAGTAATGATCACCAAGTAGGTCAAACAGGAAAAGTAGTTGTTCCAGATTTGTATATTGCTATTGGAATTTCAGGAGCAATTCAGCATCTAGCTGGAATGAAAGAAAGCAAAGTGATTGTAGCAATTAATAAAGACGGTGAAGCGCCAATTTTTAGTGTAGCAGATTATGGTCTTGAAGCAGATTTATTTGAGGCAATACCTCAGTTTATGGAAGAGCTGAACAAATTAAACACTATACAAAAATAATCCTTACAGTTAAAAACTAGAGTATGTCTAGAGAATCAATGGAATATGATGTTGTAATCATTGGTGGAGGACCATCAGGATTATCAACTGCAATAAAGTTAAAACAATTAGATCCAAATCTAAATGTTTGTTTATTAGAAAAAGCATCAGAAATTGGAGCTCACATTTTGAGCGGTAATGTGTTTGAAACGCGTGCTCTAGATGAATTACTGCCAAATTGGAGAGAATTAAATTCTCCAATCAAAACAAAAGTAACTAAAGAAAAATTTTTATTTTTAGGAAAAACCAAATCTTTAAGTTGGCCAACTTGGCTCCTACCTGCGGTGCAACAAAATCATAAAAATTATATTATTAGTCTTGCGAATTTATGTAGATGGCTTGCTGAACAAGCTGAAAATTTAGGTGTAGAAATCTTTCCAGGATTTCCAGCAAGTGAAATTTTATATAACGAAGATGGATCTGTTAAAGGTGTTGCTACTCAAGATATGGGCATAGACAAAGATGGTAATAAGAAAGATAGTTTTGAACCTGGTATTGAACTTTTAGGTAAAGTGACTGTTTTTGCAGAAGGTTGTAGAGGCCACTTAGGCAAACAACTTATTGAAAAATTTGAATTAAACAAAGGTAAAGATCCTCAACAATATGGAATTGGTTTTAAAGAAATTTGGGAAATAGAGGATAAAAATCATGAAGAAGGCTTAGTTATGCATACAGCTGGATGGCCATTAGATAACAATACATATGGTGGTAGCTTTATGTATCATGCAGAAAATAAACAAGTTTTTCTGGGCTATGTAATTGGTTTAGATTATAAAAATCCACATTTATCTCCCTATGATGAATTTCAGAGGTTTAAAACACATCCAGCAATTAAAAAAATTATAGAAGGTGGAAAAAGAATTTCTTACGGCGCAAGAGCTTTAATTGAAGGTGGATTTCAAAGTTTGCCAAAAATGTTCATGCCCGGAGCTTTGTTGGTTGGTTGTGATGCTGGAACTTTAAATATGCCAAAAATTAAAGGCTCTCATACAGCTATGAAAAGTGGGATTATTGCAGCCGAAACTATTAATGAACACTTAAAAGAAAACAAAGATTTATCTATTTATGAAGATAAATTTAAAAATAGCTGGTTACATAAAGAGCTTTATGAAGCTCGGAATGTGAAACCTAGTTTTAGCTGGGGATTAATTTTAGGAATAATTTTCACAGGTATTGATCAAATTTTATTTAGAGGAAAATTTCCTTTTACACTTAAACATAAACATGCTGATCATGAAACATTAAAACCTGCAAATCAAATGCCAAAAATAGATTATCCAAAATACGATAATGTAATAACTTTTGATAAAACAAGTTCAGTTTATCTAACAGGAACCAATCATGCAGACAATCAACCAGTTCATTTAAAACTTAAAGATCCTGATTTACCAATAAATTATACTTTAGAAAAATTTGATGAACCTGCTCAAAGATATTGTCCCGCAGGTGTGTATGAAGTCCAAAAAGAAAATGATGTAAATAAATTTGTCATTAATTCTCAAAATTGTATTCATTGTAAAACTTGTGATATTAAAGAACCATCTCAAAATATTACTTGGGTTACTCCAGAAGGCAGTGGTGGTCCAAGATATGGAAATATGTAAATTAGGACAAATCTATTGCAAACTTTTTTAAAGTTTCAATAGGTACATATTTAAGAGTATTTTCGTGAGTTCTTTTCAAAAATATTGGACATCCTTTACCAGCTTCAACTGCTCTTGCGTACCAACTAGCACATAAACACCATCCATCTCCATCTTTTAAACCTGGAAACCCAAATTCAGGATGGGGAGTAATTAAATCGTTACCCGCTTCCTTCATCCACTCTAAGCATTCGGTAGTAACTTTAGCACAAACTGTATGAAGTCCATGATCATTCTCGTCAGTATTACAACAACCATCGCGAAACCATCCTGTTAAAGGATCATTTGAACATTCCTCCAAGTCTTCACCTAAGACATTTTTTTGTTTTTCACTCATTTAAATTTTTGTTGGGTTTGGTTGTCCTTTATAAACTTCTTCTGGATCAAATTTTTTTTCTTTTTCAAGAAATTCCATTTCAACTTTTCTTCCGTTATCAATTGGTCCCATTGGAATTGATCTATAAAAACATGATCTATATCCTACATGACAGCTAGCCCCATCACCTATATCAACTGTTAACCAAATGGAATCCTGATCATCATCAATTCTAATTTCAGTAACCTTTTGAGTAAATCCACTTGTTTTACCTTTATGCCAAATAGCTTTTCTAGATCTGCTATAATAATGTGCCTCCTTAGTTTCGATTGTCTTTTTTAGAGCTTCTATATTCATGTATCCATGCATTAAAATATCTTTTGTTTTTGAGCACATGGTTATCACAGGAATCAATCCATCATTATCAAACTTGGGTGAAAGAAGATTTCCTTCTTCAATTTCATAGATATTTTCTCTTTTTTTGAACATACGGGGTGATTATGTAGCACATATCTAAATATATTAAATATTTTTAAATTGAGGTATTTACTGTATAAAAAGGCACTATGAAATTAGTAAAACAAGATAACAATAAAATTTTAGAGGATAAAAAAGTTTCAGACAAAGAAGCTGAAGAAGCAATTATAAAGCTACTCTATTGGATGGGTGAAAACCCAGCTAGAGAGGGATTGCTGGAAACTCCTAAAAGAGTTATAAAAGCATATAAGGAATTTTTTAGTGGCTACAAAGAAGATGCTGATAAAGTTTTGGAAAAAACATTTGGCGATGTAGAGGGCTATGACGATATGGTTATTCAAAAGAATATTTCAGTTCAAAGTCACTGTGAACATCATATGGTACCAATCATTGGAATGGCGCATGTTGCATATATACCAAATGATCGAGTCGTAGGATTAAGTAAACTTGGAAGAGTTGTAGATGTTTTTTCAAAAAGATTACAAACACAAGAAAGACTAACATTGCAAATAGCTAAATCTATAATGACAGCGATCGATGCAAAAGGTGTAGCAGTTACAATAGATGCAGCTCATCAGTGCATGACTACAAGAGGTGTAAAAAAAGAGAAAGCTTCAACGGTCACAAACTATTTTCTTGGTCAATTTAAAGATGACCTATCAATTCAAAATAGATATTTAAGACTTATCAGTCAATAAAGTGTCAGAACAATTTAAAGCAATCGTCCTTAATCAAGAAGGCGATAACTTTTCAAGAGAAATAAAATCAATAGATCAAAGCTTTTTAAAACATGGTGATGTAACTGTAAAAGTAGATTATTCTGACCTTAATTTTAAAGATGGAATGATTTTAAAAAACGGTGGACGATTAGTAAAAGAATTTCCACATATTCCAGGAATAGATTTTTCAGGAAAAGTAATTGAAAGTGAAAATTCAAAATTTAAAGAAGGAGATGAGGTAATTTTAACTGGATTTAGAGTTGGAGAAATATTCTTTGGTGGATATTCACAAATTGCAAAAGTAAATGCAGATTTTTTAGTAAAAAAACCTGATAGCTTAACAACTAAACAAGCTATGATTTTAGGTACTGCAGGTTTTACCTCCTTAATGAGTGCTTTTGCAATTCAAGCAAGGGAAAGTATTTTATTAGGTGAAAAAGTTAATGATGTTTTAGTTACAGGTGCAACTGGAGGAGTTGGTAGTGTAGCGATCATGGCATTAACCAAAATGGGATATAATGTTTCTGCTGTTACTGGGAAAGATTCAAAATCGGATTATTTAAAATCATTGGGTGCAAAAAACATTATAAATAGGGCTGAATTTGACAAAGATCCACGTCCAATAGATAAAGGTCTATGGGATGGAGTGGTAGACACGGTTGGTGGAAAAATTTTGGCAAATGCAATTGCTCAAACAAAATCAAATGGGATAATTTCAGTTTGCGGAAATGCAAACAGTAATGAACTTAATACGAATTTATTACCATTTATGTTGAGAGGTATTAAAGTTTGGGGCATGGATTCTGCTAATTGTAGCATAAAAAGAAGAAGTTTTATTTGGGGAGAAGCAACAAATTTAATTGATTTTGATTTATTGGAAAAATCAGTTTTAATTGTAAGCTTGGAGGAATTGATTGAGACTTATCCTAAAATTTTAAAAGGTGAAATTTCTGGAAGAGTATTAGTTGATTTAAATAAATAATGGATTGGGATAAATTAAAAATTTTTCATGCTGTGGCTGAAGCTGGAAGCTTTACAAATGCTACTATTAATTTAAATCTTAGCCAATCAGCTATAAGTAGACAAATACAATCATTAGAACAAGATTTAAAAGTGCAGTTATTTGAAAGACATGCAAGAGGCTTAACTCTCACGCAAAATGGAGAGTATGTTTTTAAAACTGCTCATGAGGTGATTAGCAAACTTAAAGAAGTTGAAACATCATTAGGTGATCAAAAAAGCAAACCAACAGGAAAATTAACAATTACAACTGTAAGAAGTTTTGGGACACATTGGTTAACACCAAGAATTCAAGAATTTATGACGCTTAATCCAGAAATTGAGATTGAACTCGTTTTCGATGATATAGAATTAGATTTGAGTACTCGTCAAGCTGATATCGGAATTTTTATGAGAAGACCAAAACAGCTTAATTATATTCAGAAAAAATTAGTTGATATTAAGTATTATATTTATGGATCAAATAAATACTTAGAAAAAAATGGGATGCCAAAAACAGTCAATGACTTAAATAAACATAAGTTTATTTCCTTTGGAAAAGGAGCCCCTTCGCCAGTTTACAATCCTGATTGGGCATTAAAAATAGGAATGCATGATGGGAAAAAAAGAAAATCTATTATGAAGGTTAACAGTGTTAGCGGTCTGTTGTATGGTGTTGAGTCTGGGGTAGGATTGGCTGCACTTCCAGAATATTTAGTATCAAATACTAGCAATATAATTAAAGTGCTTCCAAAAGTAGAAGGACCAATAACAGAAGCTCACTTTGTTTACCCGCAATCCTTAAAAAACACAGCTAGAGTCAAAGCTTTTAGAAATTTCTTGTTCAGTAAAATTGGCGATTGGAAATAAAAATACCCCTTACAAATAATATTAAATAACCCTTGTATTCTGCGACAAAATATGCGATTGATAATCATTCGCATTGAGAATAATTCTCATTCGCAAATTAACCAGGGTAAAGAAAAGGATACAATGAAAAAAGTAACAATAATAAGTTTATTTGTTTCTTTAATAGTCTCGTCTTTTGCGATTGCAAATGAAGTAAATATCTTCAATGCAAGACATTACAAGGCAGATAATGAGCTTTATAGCAAATTTACCAACAAAACTGGAATTAAAGTAAAACTGATTAATGGAAAGGCCAGTGCATTAGAAAAAAGAATGATTGAGGAGGGGGCTGACTCTTCAGCTGATCTTTATATTACTGCTGATGCTGGAAGATGTGGAGCTTTCAAGGCTAAAGGAATGACTCAAAGTGGTTTGGTGTCTCCAACAATTAAATCTTCTGTTCCAAAAAATTTTAGAACTACACACTGGGTAGGAGTAGCAAAAAGAGCAAGAATAATTTACTACTCACCAGAAAGAGTTAGTGGTGCTGAATTATCAGGATTAACATATGAAGGTCTAGCTGATCCAAAATGGAAAGGTAGATTAGTAATTAGAAAATCAAGTAACATTTATAACAAGTCACTTGTAGCTTCATTAATTGAAAATAATGGAAAGAAAGCTGCTGCTGAATGGTCTAAAGGAGTTGTTTCTAACATGGCAAGAACACCAAAAGGAAATGACAGAGCTCAAATTATGGCGGTTGCGGCTGGAGAAGCCGATATCGCTGTAGCAAATACTTATTACTTGGCACTTATGCTATCTGGTAATAAAGGAGCAGAACAACAAGAAGCTGCTAAAAAAGTTAAGGCATTTTTTCCTAATCAAAATGATAGAGGAACACACATGAATATTAGTTGTGCAGCTTTAGTTAAAGGAGCTCCTAATAAGGCAAATGCTATCGCTCTTGTTGACTTTTTATTATCACCAGAGGCTCAGGAACATTTTACAAATAATACTTTTGAGTTTCCAATGATAGCTGGGGTATCTCCAAATCCATTAGTAGTGAATAATTTAGGATTAGATTTTAAACAAGATTTAACAACTAAAGTTTCAAGCTATGGAAAAAATCAAGCTGCTGCATTAGAGGTAATGACAGCTACTGGATGGAAGTAAGGAAAAAGTGAGAAAAAATTTATTTAATTTTAATTTAGACATTTCTCCAGGCAATAATGGTTCTCCAGAGGGTCAGATAACTTGTGAACCATGCTTGTCACAATGTGAAAAAATTAAAAAAAAAATAAATAACAGAAAATTATCTGAGATCGAAAATGATGATATTGATCGTGTCATTAATGTTTTTGATCTAAAAAGTTAATTTTCAAAAAGTGAACATAACTCAATAGTTATTTACCCTACTATTGATTATGTTCACTTGAACAAAAGGGTAAAAATGTATTTAAAAAAAATTAATTTTTGGTTTTTAAGTTCTTTATTGGTATCAATTTTTGTTGCCATACCAATTGTTACTGTGTTTACTAGTTTTTTTGAGGATACATCAAATTATTATCAAATTCTAAAAGATACTTTTTTGTTTGAATATATTTTTAATTCACTAGTTTTGCTGATTAGTGTTTTAGTTTTAACTTTTTTAATTGGAACCAGTACGGCTTATTTAGTTTCTTTTTATAAATTTCCTTTTAGTAATTTTTTTAAATGGGCACTTATATTATCTTTTGCTGTACCTCCTTATATTTACGCATATTCATTGACAGCTTTCTTTGAAAATTATGGAACTCTATATTCGATATTGAAAAATTTGTTTGGAGAAGCAAATTATAATCAAAGCATTCCAAAGTTTGATGGTCTGATAGGGGCTGTACTTTCTCTATCTTTTTCACTGTTTGCTTATGTTTATATTCTCTCAAGAGCATCGTTTCAGTATCAATCTCAGAATTTTATTGATTTAGGTAGAAATTTAGGATTTTCAAAAGCAAAATCCTTTTATTCCTTAATTTTACCTGCCGCTAGACCAGCAATTGTTGCAGGTCTTTCTCTAGTTGCGATGGAAACTTTAGCCGAATTTGGGGCAGTTGATTTCTTTTCTATAAATACTTTAACAACAGGTATTTACAATTCTTGGATTACATTTGATGACTTAGCTTTCTCAAACAGGATATCTTTTTTTCTTCTTCTATTTATTTTTGCAATATTTATTTTAGAAAATTTATCTAGAAAGAAGGCAAGGTATCACGCTAATACTAAAGGAGGATTTAAACAAAAAGAAAAAATCCAACTATCAGGAACTAAAGCATTTTTTGCTTTCTCAATTTGCTTCTTAGTTTTTTTTCTAAGTTTTTTATTTCCACTAAGTCAAATGCTTTATTGGACATTAAAATTTCCTGAAAATCTTTTTGATATTCCGGTAGTAACTTTAACATTAAACACTTTGTACCTGGTGTTATTATCAAGCTTAGTTTTAATAATTTTTTCTTTAATTTCTAATTACGGAAATAGAGTTTCTAAAAATAAAACTTTAAACGTTTTATCTACTTTATCTATTTCTGGTTATGCAATTCCAGGAGTAATTTTAGCAGTGGCATTTATAACTTTTATCGCATGGTTTGATGATAATGTTGTAAAAGCACTAGGTTTTTTATCTATTAAAAAAATTTTTATTGGTTCCATTCTAGGACTTGTCTTGGTTTATTTTGTAAGATTCTATTCTTTAGCTTTTAATGGAATAAAATCTGGTTATGAGAAAATAAACATTTCTGTTGATGAAAGTTCATATTTACTTGGTTACTCTAAAAAGAAAACTTTTATGAATATTCATGTACCTTTCTTAAGAAATTCTCTTTTATTTGTTGGAATATTAATTTCTTTAGAAATAATAAGAGAATTGCCAATCACTTTGATTTTAAGACCTTTTAATTTTGAAACATTTGCAACTACAGCTTATATATCTGCTTCAGAAGACTTATTAGAAGCCGCAGCTGTTCCCTCATTATTTTTAATTTTGATTGCAACTCTATTTATAATGCTTACATCTAAATATATACTGAGGGAAAATGAGCGATAGTTATTTAGAGATTAAAAATGTTGATTTCACTATAGGTGGAAAGATCAA
>CACBRW010000025.1 GCA_902541745.1 uncultured Pelagibacteraceae bacterium
TAACTTAAGAGATTGGTTTAAATTAATTTATGAAGTGGTATTTGGAGATGAAAATGGACCTAGAATGGGTTTTTTTATAAGTTTTTTCGGTGTTAAAGAAACAAAAGAGTTGATAATTAGTAAATTGAAATAATGTATTCAAATTTAAGATCATTAATATTTAAAATAGATCCTGAAAGAGCCCATTTTTTAGCAATTCAATCTCTTAAACTCAATTTAGTTTCAAATATTTTTGATGACACCAAAAATGATCCCCTTTTAAAAACTAAATTATTTAATCAACATCTTGATAATCCCATAGGTATTGCAGCAGGTTTCGATAAGAACGCCGAGGTATACAACCCTTTATTTAAGTTGGGTTTTGGATTTGTTGAAGTAGGTACGGTTACACCATTAAAACAATATGGAAATGAAAAACCAAGAGTGTTTAGATTGGTAGAAGATCAAGCATTAATTAATAGGTTGGGTTTCAATAACCATGGATCAGATACAATATTAAGAAGAATAAAAACTAATAAAAAACTAGGTGTATTAGGTGTAAACGTAGGTCCAAACAAAGATTCTAATGATAGATTGAATGATTATCTAATTGGATTAGAAAAATTTTGTGAAGTTGCAGATTATATTACAATTAATATTTCTTCACCAAATACTGAAAATCTTAGAAATTTTCATGAGGAGAATAAATTGAAAGAGTTATTAAAATCTGTCTCAGAGAAAAAAAAACAATTAAAATCTGAAATTCCTGTAGCTGTAAAGATTTCACCAGATATAAGTGAAAATCAAATTGAATTAATTTCAGAAATACTTATAGAAAATGAAATAAGTGCAATAATAATTTCAAATACTTCCGAGGCTTCTCGGGAAACACTTCAAAATATACAGAGACATCAAAAAGGTGGTTTATCTGGAAAACCTATTGAACAAAAATCAAATCTTTTAATAAGTAAGTTCTACAATTTAATTAAAGGTAAAATTAAAATAATTGGAGTGGGTGGCGTTGACTCAGGTAAAGCAGCCTATGACAAGTTTTTATTAGGAGCAGATTATCTTCAGTTGTATACCGGCATGGTATTTCAAGGACCCAAAATTGCTGGCATGATTAAAAAAGACCTAAAAGAATTACTAATAAGAGATGGTGTCAAAAATTTCACAGAAATTGTTGGAAATAAAACTGTTTCTTAAATGTATTAAACTTGACGCCTTCAATATCTCCCCTTATATAGGCACTGTTATTATGTCAAAAAAATGCGAACTTACCGGTAAAATTCCAATGAAGGGTCATAATGTAAGTCATGCTAACAACAAGACTAAAAGAAGATTTTTACCTAACCTAAAAAAAGTAAAATTTACTAGTGAGCTTACTGGAAGAAGTTTAAAACTTACTGTAAGTAACTCAGGTGTAAGGTCAGTTGATAAAAAAGGTAGTTTTGATGAATTTTTAAAAACTGTAAAAAATAAAAATTTGTCTCCTAGATTAAAAAAGTTAAAAAAAGTAGTTTTAATTAAATCCCCTTTTAAAAAGAAACCTATAGCCAAATCAGCTTAATGAACAAATTATTTATCACCCTGTCAATAATGATGGGGGTTGTTGTACTATCTTCTAATTATTTAGTTCAGTTCCCAATCAACTATTTTGGGTTAAATGAGATTTTAACTTATGGAGCTTTTAGTTACCCAATAGCTTTTTTAATAACAGATTTAGCAAATAGGTCGTATGGAAAATTATTAGCAAGGCAAATTGTATATTTGGGCTTTTTAATAGGAATTATATTTACGTTGTTATTCTCAACTGATTTTGCAGATTTAATCTCGGTTAGAATTGCACTTGGATCAGGGGTTGCATTTATTACTGCTCAATTGTTGGACATTCAAATTTTTGATCGATTAAGAAAAAAAGAGTGGTTTGTTGCACCACTTACTTCATCTTTGATTGGATCAACAGTCGACACATTTTTATTTTTCTCAATATCATTTTATGCAACGGGGGTACCTTGGGTTACTTTATCTCTAGGAGATTTGGCGGTAAAAATTTTAGTTGCTATAATAATGTTGATACCATTCAGAATGTTATTGAAAATTATTAAACCAATTAAAGTTTAATATAAAAATTTATAAGACAAAATTTTATAAGCTAATTTTGCAACAAGAAAATTATAAGAATTAAATCCTTTAATTGGAGACAGCTCATTAATATCTGCACCAACAATTTTTGAGTTTTTTGCTGCAATTCTTATTATATCCAATGTTTCATCCCACAAAAGCCCTCCTGGCTCAGGTGTACCAGTTGCAGGCATAATGCTTGAATCAAGTCCGTCTACATCAAATGTAAGATAAACATTTTTATTTTTAATTAGTTTTTTAAATTTAGACAAATTCCATTTTTTTTTATCTTTTGCCCAAAATATATTTATTCTTGAAGAATTCTTTTTTAAAAATGGAATTTCATTTTCTGAGATATTTCTTATCCCAAATGAAATTAAAGAAACATTTTTATAATCAAGACATCTTCTAATTGCTGAGGCATGTGAAAATTTTTCTCCATTATAGCTTTGACGTAAATCTGCATGGGCGTCAAAATGCAAGAGGCAAATGTTTTTATATTTTTTAGTAAAAGGAACAATACATCCAGGTGTTATTGAATGTTCTCCACCTAAAGTCATTGGGAAAAGTTTTTTATCTAAAATTTCTTTATTGATTTTTGAGATTTTATTCAGGGCTTTTTTAATATTTTTGTCTATTTTAAATGGTTTTAAAGTTTTAATACCTATTTTCTTATAAGGTTCGCAATTAAGCTCTTCATCATATAGCTCAACTTGATGAGATGCTTTTATAATTTCTTTAGGTCCATTTCTTGTTCCTCCTCCATAACTTACAGTTTTTTCTAATCCAAATGGAACAATTACAGCTTTTTCTTTAAAGCTAAACTTATTATCAATTCCTAAAAATCCGTTTTTATTTAAGAGATATTTCAATTTTATTTAAAAATTTTTGTAAAGTTTTTTCTTGTTCTATTTTTCCACTCACCTTTATGATAGGCATCACTAGCAATTAATGGCAAAACACTAGTTGCTTCTGCAAATACCATCTGTTCTCTCGTAATATCTACTTTGCCCCATGAGCTTGCTTCTTTTAATGTGGAGCTACTACATGCACCGTCTCTACTATCAGCAACAGTAATTTGAACAGCATATTTATGCATGTCTACATTTTTTCCTAATAGTTCAGCACAAATAACAGTATCTTGAATAAAGTTTTTAGGCACACCACCACCAATCATAAATAATCCAGAACCTTTAGATTTGATTTTAATTTCTGTTAGTTCTCTAAATTCTCTAACTGAGTCTATGGTCATATGTTTTTTTGGATTTTGTTCTTGATGGATAACTAACCCGAATCCTGCGCTCGAGTCGGTAAAAGCAGGGCAGAAGATAGGAACATTGTTGTCAAAAGCGGTTTCAATTAAAGAGTCTTTTTTCTTTGAGTTATTTTTTAAATATTTTCCCATTTCATAAATGAACTCTCTTGAAGTATAGCTTCTCGCTTCTAAGTTATTTGCGATTTCACATATTATTTTATCGCAAATTTGAAGCTCTTCTTCATCTATGTAGGTATCGTAAATTCTATCTATATAGTTGTCCCTTAACTCAGTATCATCTTGAAATTGTGAACCTTGATAATGTTTAAAACCAAGAGCTTCAAAAAAATCCATATCTACTATAGAAGCACCTGTTGCAACAATAGCATCTACCATATTATATTTAACTAAATCTTTATAAATATTCATACATCCAGCTGCTGAAGTAGATCCTGCCAAGGTAAGGAAAATTGTACAATCTTTATCTTTAAGCATCTCGTTATAAATATTAGCAGCATTTGCTGTTTCTCTAGAAACAAATGACATTTTTTCCATTGAGGATATAATTTTTCTAGAGTCGAATGAAGTTATGTCAATGTGTTTAACAGGATTTTTTAAGAAATTTTTTTTACTGTTATGACCTGGATTTTTTTGACTCGACATTAAGCTACCATATTAGCTTTATTAATGTCTTTATCATACATTGTCATTATTGGATTATCTTCAACTTCATAAATTTCATTTGAGTAATAACCATTAAACTGAGTTCTAAATGTCAATCCGTATGCCCCAAGTTGACCAAGTTCAATATAATCATTTTCTTTAATATTATTTGGAAGCAAAAAAGGACCTTTCATATAATCCATACTATCACACGTTGGCCCAAAGAAATCAAAAGCAGTTAATTTTTTTGAAATTATTTTATTAGAATTTTCTTTGATCATTCTAGATGGGAATACAATATTAGGTGTACCTGCATCAAAAAGAGTACCATAAGTACCATCATTAATATAAAGCTTTTGTTTTTTTCTTAAATTAACTCTTACAACTGTTGAGCCACTTTCAGCAACTAAAGCTCTGCCAGGCTCACAAATAATTTCAGGAAGTTTTTCAAGCTTTAAATTTTCTAAACTCTTATTTATTTCATTAAAATAACTATCTAAAGATTGAGGAATTAAGTCAGGATAAATTGTAGGAAAACCTCCTCCTACATTAATATAATCTGGAATAATTTTTGTCTTTTTAATTATATTTCCAATTTCACTAATTCCTTTTGAATAAGAAATTGGATGCATACATTGTGAACCAACGTGAAAACTTAAACCAACCTTTTTAGCATGTTGTTTTACAAGTCTTAATAAACCTATTGCTTCAGACGTTAAAGCACCAAATTTTTTTGATAAATCAATTTCAGCATGTTCATTTGAAACGGCAACTCTTACAAATAACTCTAAATCTTTAGCATTATTTGTACTTTCAATTATTTTAATCAGTTCATCTTTAGTATCTAATGAAAAAGTTTTTACACCATAATTAAAATATGCTTCCATTATACTTTCCCTGCTTTTAACAGTATGCATATAAGAGCATTTAGCTGTATTGCTAAAAGTTCTAATATTTTTAATTTCCTCAATTGATGCAACATCAAATTGTTCAACTCCACTTTCTAAGATTGTTTTGATTATCTCAGGGTGTGGATTGGTTTTGACCGCATATAAAACTTTACCTGGAAATTTTTTTAAGAAAAATTTTACAGCAGATTTTATTGAATTCTTTCTTATACAGTAAACTGGTTTTTCAGGTTTCAGTTGATTTACTAATTTTTCAACTGATTTAAATTTTTGCATTTTAAGTGCCTCCAAAAAAAATTTAATAAAAAAAAGTCTTTTTTTACAAAAACTTTAATATTTTCGCATATAAAAGTAAGCAGCACTAAAGTAAAGTAAATAATTCAAGTCTGAAATGCGTGAAATTCATATATTGTAATATCTCGAAGAGACCCCATATGAGTGATATGAAAGAACAAGCAAAACTACAGAATCTTAGCGATTTTGAGAACAAGTCATTATTAATCGTGGATGACGACAATCCTTTTCGTGAGCGTTTAGCAAGAGCGATGGAAAAAAAAGGATTCGAAGTTTTTCAAGCTGAGAGTGTACAAAAAGGAGTTGAATCTGTAAAAACTATGAAACCAGGTTTTGCTGTAGTTGATTTAAGGCTTGGGGATGGTAATGGACTTGAGGTTGTAAAAGAAATTCAGTCTTCAAATAGTGACAGTAGGATTATAATGTTAACTGGTTATGGGAATATTCCAACGGCAGTAGCTGCAATCAAAGAAGGTGCTATAGATTATTTAGCTAAACCTGCTGATGCAGAAGATGTTGAAAAAGCGTTATTAGCAGATCCTTCAAAAAAAGCAGCCCCTCCAGAAAATCCTATGTCTGCAGACAGAGTAAAATGGGAACATATACATAGAGTCTTTGAATTATGTAATAGGAATGTTTCAGAAACAGCCAGAAGACTTAAAATGCACAGAAGAACTCTTCAAAGAATTCTTTCTAAAAGATCACCTAGATAAATTTTTTAATTTTAATTATTTGCTTAGTCAAAAGAGCTAAGAGCAAAATTTTAAATATCTCAGCTAATAGGAATGGTTTTGCACCTAAAGCAAAAATTGGTTTATCCCATCCAATCAGTGTTCCAAGCCAAATTAGACCCAAAATATAGATTGTTGAAGCCGCGATAATTAACTTAAATAAAACTATAAAAAATTTATCATCAATCTTTATTTTAGAAGCTAAGTAACCAGCCGTTAAAAATCCAATTAAGTAACCCATAGTCGGTCCGGTAAAGTAAACTAATCCAATACCTTTTTCAGGTGAATTTGAAAATACAGGAAGTCCTGCAATTCCCTCAATTAGATATAGACCAATTGTAGAAAGTGCAATTTTGTGACCTAAACTTATTCCTAAAAACAATACAACAAATGTTTGCATAGTCATTGGCACTGGATAGAAAGGAATTTTGATTTTTGCTGATATTGTTAGTGCTATTGACCCAAGAATAATAACAACCAGAGATTTAAATAGTTTAGCTTGCGTGAGATTTTTTGTTAATTCCATTATTAAATAATACTCAAAATATAAAAAATAATCTACTTCTAATTGTTATAATAATTGAAAGTAAATTTTTTTATATACAGATTATGTTAGCATTGTAATATTTAATAATACTTAATGAATAAAATTCAAAAAACAGATCATTTTTATTTGATTGATGGCTCTGGTTATATTTTTAGAGCTTATTATGCTTTGCCTCCATTGAGTAGAAAAAGCGATGGACTTCCAACAGGTGCTGTAAGTGGTTTTTGCAGTATGTTATTTAAATTATTAGAGGACTCAAAATCTGATCAAAACATGCAAAAACCAACACATTTTGCAGTAATATTTGACTCTGCAAGAAAAACTTTCAGAAATGAAATTTATAGTGATTACAAAGCTAATAGGTCAGAGGCGCCTGATGATTTGGCTCCTCAATTTGAGTATATAAGAAAATCAGTCCTAGCATTCAATTTACCATCTGTGGATCTTCCTAATTATGAAGCAGATGATTTAATAGCTACATATGTTGATCAAATCCTTAAAAAAGGCGCAAAGGTTACAATTGTCTCATCAGATAAAGATTTAATGCAGCTTTACAAAAAAGGGGTTCGAATTTTTGACCCTATGAAAAACAAATTTATAACTGACGATGATGTCTTAAAAAAATTTGGGGTAGATGCCTCAAAAGTTATTGATGTACAATCTTTAGCAGGAGATAGTAGTGATAATGTCCCTGGTGTTCCAGGCATAGGTGTTAAGACAGCTGCAGAGCTAATAAATAAATATGGCACTTTAGAAAATTTATTAAAATCTGCTCATGAAATTAAACAAAATAAAAGAAGAGAAACATTAATAGAGAATAAGGATAAAGCACTAATAAGTAAAAAACTTGTAACACTAGATCATAACTCTCCTGTTAATAGAGAGTTAAGTGAATTTAAATTACAAAATATAGATAAAGATAAATTATATAAATTTTTAAGAGAAATGGAATTTAACAGGTTGTTAAGCTCTGCAATTTCTGCTTATGGAGAGCCTAAACTAGAAAGTAATAAGATTGAAGCTCAAAATATAGATAAACAACAAACGATAAATAATAAAAATTATTATTTAATTAATAGTTTAGATGAAATTGATAAATGGATAGAGGAGGCAGAAGAAGTTGGTGAAGTTGCTGTAGATACGGAAACTACATCATTAGATCCACATCAAGCTGATTTAGTGGGTATTTCTCTTTGCTCTAAAGTTGGGAGAGCATGTTACATACCAGTTGGTCATAAGTCACCAAATTGTCTTAAAAAAGACGTAGTAATTAAAAAATTAAAAAAAATATTAGAAGATCCTAGTATAAAAAAAATAGGTCAAAATATAAAATTTGATTTTATCGTATTTTATAAGTGTGGAATAACGCTTTCGTCAATGGAGGATACGATGCTGATGTCTTACGTCTTAGATGCAGGAAAAAATAGACATAATATGGATACTTTATCAGAAATACATTTAGGACATAAAACGATTTCCTTTAAAGACATGGTAGGAACAGGCAAGAAAGAAATTAATTTTAGCGAAGTAGAATTAGATAAAGCAAGAGATTATGCTGCTGAAGATGCCGATATTACTTTTAGATTATACAAGAAATTTATTAAAAATTTAAAATCAGAAAAAATGATAAATATCTATGAAATTTTTGAAAAGCCATTAATTAAAATTCTTGCATTTATGGAAATAGAGGGAGTTGAAATTGATAGTAAGTTTTTAAAATCTCTTTCATCTAAATTCGAAAAAAAAATCCAAAAACTTGAAAAAGATGTATTTAAAATTTCTAAAAAAGAGTTCAATATCGCATCCCCAAAGCAATTAGGTGAAATAATTTATAATGACTTGAAAATTGCTGGTTTAAAGAAAACTAAAAAAGGAAGTTTTGCAACAAGTGCAAGTGTTTTAGAGGATTTAGCTTTTAAAGGTCATGATTTTCCAAAATTAATTTTAGAATGGAGACAAGTTTCAAAATTAAAAAATACTTATTCCGATGCTTTACCTGAACATTTAAATCCAAATACAAAAAGAGTTCATACTTCGTTTTTGCTAGCTGCTACAACAACTGGCAGACTAGCATCTAGTGATCCCAACTTACAAAACATACCAATTAAATCAGAAGATGGAAAAGATATAAGAAAAGCTTTTAAAGCAAAAAAAGATCACTTATTTATTTCTGCAGATTACAATCAAATTGAGATGAGAATTTTAGCAGATCTGGCAGATGTAAAAGAACTGAAAAAAGCTTTTAAAAATAAAGAAGATATTCACTCTTTAACAGCTAGCCAAATATTTAATATTGATATCAAAAAAGTTAATCAAGATCACAGACGAAAGGCTAAGGCTATTAATTTTGGAATTATTTATGGAATTTCGCAATATGGATTAGCGAAGCAAATAAATGTTTCTAATTATGAAGCAGAGGAATTTTTAAATTCATATTTTGCTAAGTTTCCAGAAATTAAAGTTTATATGGATAATACAATTAAATTTTGTAGGAAAAGTGGATATGTTAACAATATTTTTGGACGAAGATCTCACTTTAATGGAATCAATGACAAAAACTTTAATGTCAGAAATTTTCAAGAACGTGCTGCAATTAATGCTCCCATTCAAGGTTCTGCTTCTGAAGTAATGAGATTAGCCATGATAAGATTGGATAAGAAATTATCAGAGAAAAAAAATTCTACTTCAAAAATGCTCTTGCAAATTCATGATGAATTAATTTTTGAAATTCCAAAAAAAGATGAAAAAGTAATGATTAAATTAATTGAGAAAGAAATGACCAGTGTAGCTCAGAGTGATTATCATTCTTTTTCAACTCCTTTAACAGTTGATATTAATGTTGGAGATAATTGGGGTATGTTACATTAAATTTATAACATTGCCCAAATTAGGAAAATTTAGTATTTTTAAACTACTTTATGCAAAAACAAACAATAGCCTTGATAGATGACGATAGAAATATTTTAACAAGTTTAAGTATCGCATTAGAAAAAGAGGGTTTTAAAGTTCAAACATATATTGATGGTGAAGGTGCATTAATCGGTTTAACCAGAATGCCGCCTGACTTAGCAGTCATAGATATAAAAATGCCTAAGATGGATGGAGAAGAATTACTAAAAAAACTTCGAAAAAAAACTTCCTTACCAGTAATTTTTTTAACATCTAAAGATGATGAAATTGATGAGTTGTTAGGTCTAAAGCTGGGGGCAGATGATTTTGTAAAAAAATCAGGAGGTTTTTCTATAAAAGTTTTGATTGAAAGAATTAGAGTGCAGTTAAGAAAAAAAGATTCGAATAATATTCTAGAGGAAAATAAAAGCCTGATATCTCATGGAAGATTAAAATTAGATCCATCACAACTTGAGTGTGAATGGAATGGAAAACAGCTGCCTGATAAATTGACAACAACTGAGTTTTTAATTGTTAAAGAGTTAGCAAAAAGGCCCGGTATAATTAAAGAAAGAGCTCAGCTTATGGATATAGCTTACCGAGAAGATACAGATATTGAGGATAGAACTATTGATAGTCACGTAAAACGAATTAGAAAAAAATTTAAAAAAGTAGATCCTGATTTTTCAGCTATTGAAACTAGGTATGGTAGTGGATATAGATGGAATGTTAGCTAATGTTTAGTAAATACTTAAAAACTCTTTCTATATTAAAAAAATTTTTATTTATAAATTTTGTAATTTTTACAATTATTGGACTATTTACATTCATATATCTAAATAATATTCAGCCAAGTTTAATAAAAAAAAAATCTCAAAATCACACAAACATCATTAACAACACCATTGATAATATTTTAAGGCTAGATGTAAAATTCCAATCTGAAGATATTAGAAGATTTTTATTTTCTACAAGGTTTATTTTTCAAAATTTAGATAGAGTAATATTTTTTGATGATCAACTTAACCTTATTGGTGACACTGATACTTTAGATCTTGATCCAAGATCATTCTCTACAAGACTTGATAGAATTGAATTTGAAAGTTTAGATAATGAGGAAATAGAAAAAACTATTGAGGAAAAAAATATAAAAATTGATGAAAAAAAACCTGTTTCATTCAAAGATATATTAAAAAATTATTCTAGTTCTGAAAATTTAGGAGTTACTTACACATTTATTCAAGAAGATTTTAATCAATTTAATGTAACAACTATTAAGAATGTTACAAAGAATGAAATTAATCTTGGTTATGTAGCTATTACAGAAAATGCTAATGAAATAAAGACAGCGATAGATGAGAGAAAAGCATTTGTAATAAGAACAGCTATATCAGTAGGATTTGTAATATTAATTTTTTCATTTGTGTTAAGCAGATATTTTATTAAACCAATACAGAATCTCGTTGGATATACAATTCGTATTAAAGAAAAAAGTCAAGCCAAACCAGGTATTGAAAATCTTAAAAAAAGAAATGACGAATTGGGACTTTTATCAAACTCTTTAGAGGATATGACAAATGAGCTTCAAAATAGAGTTACTCATGCAGAAAACTTTTCGACAGATTTAGTTCATGAAATTAGAAACCCATTAGCATCTTTAAAAAGTGCATCAGAAATTTTACAAGATACAAATGATAACGAACAAAGAAATAAATTATTAAATATACTTAGTCACGACGTACAAAGAATAGAAAGATTGATTACTGATTATTCACAAATGTTAAAGGATGAAGTTGCCTTAAGTAAAGAAAAAATGAAAAAAATTGATATTGAACCTATCATTCAATCTGTTGTTGATGATTATAATAATATTTATCAAGTAAAAAAAGGAATTAAAATTGAATACAAAAATAATGGAAAAGATAAATATTTTATAAATGGTATAGAAAATAGAATTGAACAAATCATTGCAAATTTATTAGACAATTCAATATCATTTAGTAAAGACGGTGCTAATGTTTTTGTTGATGTTTCAGTTAATGAAAAAAATCAAATATCAATCAAAATTCTTGATGAAGGACAGGGATTTAAAGAAAAAGACACATCAAGAATATTTAAAAGATTTTATAGTAATAGACCTGAAAAATTTGGAGAACACTCAGGCTTAGGTTTAAATATAGTTAAAAACTTGGTTGAACTCCACGATGGTGAAATTGTAGCATCTAATCGTATTAATAAAGAAGGAGCAATGATAGAGATAAGATTTCCCAATGTTTAATCATTTCTTGATAAATAAATACTTAGCTGTATAAAGCTTCCCATGGAAGATTATAAAGTAAAAGACATTGATCAAGCTGAATTTGGTAGAAAAGAAATATCAATAGCCGAAAGTGAAATGCCTGGTTTAATGGCTTTAAGAGAAGAGTATTATAAAGAAAAACCATTAAAGGGTGCAAAGATTATAGGATGCCTTCATATGACAATCCAAACTGCTGTACTAATTGAAACTTTAGTTGCATTAGGTGCTGAAGTTCGTTGGTCTTCTTGTAATATTTTTTCAACTCAAGATCATGCAGCTGCTGCAATTGCAAAGTCTGGGATCCCTGTTTATGCTTGGAAAGGTGAAACAGAAGAGGAATATTTATGGTGCATTAAACAAACTATAGTTGGAAAACTTGATTGGAAACCTAACATGTTATTAGATGACGGTGGTGATTTAACAGCTATCATGCACAATGAATATCAAGATTTAATGAAAGATATTAAAGGTGTTTCAGAAGAGACTACCACTGGGATTAAAGCATTAAATAAAATGGAAAAAGATAAATCACTTTTAGTTCCAGCAATAAACGTGAATGACTCCGTCACAAAATCAAAATTTGATAATTTATATGGATGTAGAGAAAGTTTAGTAGACGGCATCAGAAGAGCTACTGATGTAATGATGTCTGGAAAAATTGCTATTGTAGCTGGCTTTGGAGACGTTGGAAAAGGAAGCGCTGCATCTTTAAGA
>CACBRW010000026.1 GCA_902541745.1 uncultured Pelagibacteraceae bacterium
TCAAGGCCTGGAGATTATGTAATGTTTAAGGCTTTAAAAGATTTAACAATAGGAACAACTGCGTGTCCAAGTGATATAGATCCTTGTAATTCATGGAATCCTACAAATATATTTGTTAGAACTTACGATAAAAATAAAGAATTTAAAAAGTCATTTGGTTTTAGAATGAAAACAGACTCTGAAAATAAACTTACTAGAAATTCTGGCTTTTATGAAAGAACTTCAAAATTAACTAGAAACTTTGTTGATGCTAGAGGGTTTTGGCTTCCAAACGATTACACCAAACATGGTTTGATTAATGAGTACAATGCTTGCAGAAATGATGCTGTATTAATTGACCTATCATCACTAAGAAAATTTGAAATAATTGGTCCTGACGCTGAAGAGTTAATGAACTACACTCTTACAAGAAATATAAAAAAACTTTCTGTTGGGCAGGTTGTATATTCTGCAATGTGTTACGAAAATGGAATGATGTTCGATGATGGAACTCTTTTAAGATTAAGCGAAACAGGTTTTAGATGGATATGTGGAGATGAGTATGGTGGAGAATGGCTAAAAGAAATTGCAAAAAAAAAGAATTTTAATGCTATTGTTAAAAACTCAACTGACCAAATAAGCAATGTATCTTTGCAAGGTCCAAAAAGTAGAGAAATTTTAAAAAAAATTATCTTTACGCCACCAACACAGCCTTCGATAGATGAGTTGGGCTGGTTTAGATTTACAATTTGTAGAATAGAAGAGCTTCAAGGTATTCCATTAATTGTTTCTAGAACAGGTTATACTGGTGAGTTAGGTTATGAAGTTTGGTGTCACCCAAAACATGCTCCCGAAGTTTGGGATAAATTAATGGAGGCAGGTAAAGATGATGGATTAATACCAGCAGGGTTTGCTGCCTTAGACAAACTAAGAATTGAGGCAGGTTTAATTTTATTTGGCGCAGAGTTTGATGGAGAGCAAGATCCTTTTGAAGCTGGTATTGGTTTTGCTGTCCCATTGAAAACAAAAGAAGAAGATTTTATTGGTAAAGAGGAATTAGTTAAAAGAAAGACAAACCCTCAAAAAAAATTAGTAGGATTGGAACTTGCTGGTAAAGAAATAGCTGGTCATGGAGACTGTGTTCATATTGGAAGATCACAGGTTGGTATAGTTACCAGTGGATGCTTGTCCTCTACTTTGAATAAAAATATTGCTCTTTGCAGAATAGATGTTCAATACTCAGAAATTGGTACTGAGGTTGAAATAGGTAAAATCGATGGTCATCAAAAAAGAATTGGTGCTAAAGTTGTTGGTTTTCCATTCTACGATCCAACCAAATCAAGAGTGAGAGCTTAAAAATAATGCCAAAAGAAAAAAAGACGTTATTAGATTTTTGGGAAGATCAAATGAGACAGTCGCATACAGCTAGTAACTATTTTTTTAGAAAATCTCCTTCTCACTATCATATGATGTTATTAGTAATGTCTGCACATAAAGAAAATAAAAAACTATCTGTTGAGGAGCTTAAAACTAAATTATTTAAAACATCTAGACCTAAATCTGCATTAATTATTACTGAAGCTTGTGAAAAAGGATTCTTTCGTCTTGAAAAAACATCAACAGACCAAAGGGTAAAAAATATAATACCTAGTGATTCTTTTATTAAAGAATTTAATGAATACCTGGATACCTTAAAAAATATAAGTTATTAGCGACAAATTTCACAAAAATTGAAATATCTAAATTATATATATAATTTTTAGTTCTATAAAAAATTATATTAATTATTATTTGCAAAAAATAATGTTTTTATATGACGACATTACCTTCAAAAGCTAAAGTAGTTATCATTGGTGGTGGAATTCATGGACTAAGTACTGCTTGGAAACTTTCAGAAACATACAAAAATCCTGGTGACATAATTGTATTAGAAAAAAAAGATACTGCAGCTGGTGCAAGCGGAATTGCATGTGGTGTTGTAAGAAATAATTATTTTCAACCAGCAATGAGGGAGCTTATGGCTCACTCAGTTTCAGTTTGGGAGAGCGATCCTAAAGCATTTAAATACAATCCAGTTGGTTATATGCAAATATCACCTGAGGTAATGCATGAAGATGTTGCAACTATTTATGAACAACAAAAAGCTATTGGATACGAGTCTGTCTTCGTAGAGGGTGAAAAAGATTGCTCAAATTATATGAAGGGTATTTTTGATGATTGGCAGGCACAAGGTATCACTTCTGTACTTCATGAAAAAAAAGGTGGATACGCATTTAACAAAGATTCAATTAAAGCACTTGAGAGTAAATCTACATCAAATGGTGTTCAAGTGATGAAAGGTGTAAAGGTAACAGGATTTAAAAAAGGAAGTAACAGTCAAGCTGTTACAGGAGTAGAAACAGATAAAGGTACAATTGAGTGCGAACAGGTTGTTATCGGTGCAGGTCCTTGGGCAAGAGATTTTTGGAATATGTTAGAGTTACCTAAAACAGCTAACATAAAAGGAAAAGATGGAAAAATGCATGAAACTGATATGTGGACATACTGGATGTTACAAGAAGGTGTTATTGGTGTTGAACCAGATTTTTTGAAAACAAATGATGGAAAACAACCACCTGTAGTTCATGTTGACTCTACAGCTCCATTATATTCAGACAAAACTAAAAAATTATTAACAGATAAAATTTGGGGAATTTATTATAAACCTGATATTGATGGATTAGGTGTTCAAGGTGGTACTTCACCTTACATAGTCAAAAAACATTTTGATCAAGTTAATGTTGATCCTTATGGAATTGAGTCTCCTGAGTATCAAACTACTGATGCATTTAGTGAAATGTGGTGTTCAGCTTTAGCGCATTGTCAAAAAAGATTTGAGGGTAAATCTAATTTATATAGAAAAGGACCATCGGGTGGTCTTGGATGCATGACGCCAGACTCTTTTCCTATCTTTGATAGGTTTTTTGAAAACGTTTACATGATTGCAGATGCAAACCATGGATACAAGATGATCGGTGTTGGTGAGCTTGTTGCAAAAGAAATTCTTGGTACTGAAAGTGATTTGTTAAAACCATTTAGATTCAACCGTTACGAGAAGGGAGAACTTCACCCTACTTCGAACAGTCCGTTTCCTTGGAGCTAGACTCTAAGCCTAGACACAAATAAATTTTTCAGCTACGTTTGAATAAATTAAATTCATTGAGGGGTGAAAATGACAGATCTAGAGAAACATGTTAATCAGCCAGGTAGAGCAAAATTAGTTAAAAAAGTCAGAGAAAAAATTAATGAACTTGGCATCACATATATTTATTATCAATTCATTTCTGTAACAGGTAGAGTTGTTGGTAAAGGTATACCTGCAGATCATTGGGAAAGAACTGCAGAAAAAGGATTTCAATTAGTTTACGGAGCAACTGCAAACTTATTTTTAGATCGTCACAATAATTACATTGGCTATGGTCCAGAAGCTATGGAGCTTGTTGGAATACCTGATCCTGAAACTTTTGTTCAATTACCATGGGATAAAAGAGTTGGAAGAGTATTTGTAACTTGTTTTAGAAACAGAGAAGAAAGAAAAAATCCAGGCGGTCATTTAACTTCAGACTGCAGAGGAAATCTGAGAATTTTCATGGATGAATTTAAGAAAAAACATGGTCTAGAATTAAGAGTTGGTACTGAGCCTGAAATGATGTGGTTAACAAAAAATGAGGATGGAACTCCTACAGGTAAAGGTTTTTCTAAACCATTCTGTTATCACATAGATCAGTTTGAGTCATTGAGACCAGTATTTATGAAGGTTATTGAGTACGCTAAAGCAATGGGTCTTGATATGATTCAAGGAGACCATGAAGATGCGCCAGGTCAATTAGAATTAAATTGGACCTATGATAACGTTTTAAGGAACGCAGATAGATTATCAACCTACAGACAAATTTGCGCTCAAGTTGCAAGAGAACATAATTTAATTGCTTGCTTTATGACAAAACCATTTATGGGTGTTTCTGCAAGTGGTTGTCATACAAACATGTCTTTATGGAAAGGTGGAAAAATTAAACTAAACAAACTTGGAAACAAAACACTTCCAGGTGTTGAAGAAGTATTTAGTTATGTTGAAGGTGGAACTAATACTTTCATGCCAGATACAAAAGATATGCAACTACCAGGTAAAATTGGTTTACAATCAATTGCAGGTATCATGAAGCACTTGCCAGCATTAACTGCTCTTGGATCTTCAACCGTAAATTCTTACAGAAGATTATGGGATCAAGGTTTTTGGGCTCCTGTTTACGCTGACTGGGGATATCAAAATAGAACATGTGGTTTAAGAGTTTCTGCTCCGGGAAGATTTGAATATAGATCAGTAGACTCGATGCATAATCCTTATCTACTAGGTGCTGCTTTATTAAAAGCTTGCGATGAAGGTATAACTAAGAAGATGAAACCAGCAGCTCCTGAGTCTAGAAATATTTATGAAGCTCAAAAAGCTGGTAAAGATGTTAAAAAACTTCCATTAAGTTTAGGTGAAGCTTTAGATAGATTGGCAGAGGATGAAGTAATCAAATCTGCAATGCCAGATGAAATGTATAAAGTTTTCCATTGGTATAAAAACGATGAGTGGGAAAGATTTCTTGGTGCAACTACACAATGGGATCTGGATACTTATCTTGATTGTCTACCGTAGGTCACAGAAATAGATAGAAAGGGTATAAATATATGTGTGGAATAGCAGGTTTAATTCATAGAGGAAAATCCTCAATTGTAGGGAGCGAATTACAAGGTATGCTTCAAGCATTAAAACATAGAGGAGAAGATTCTACAGGATACGCATTATATGGAGATACAGATGGAAAAAACTTCATTATGCGTTTTAAAGTTGGAGAAAACGTAGGAGAAGGAAGTTCATCAGTTATGGAAGATGTGTCTGTATACGATGAAAGAAAAAAAATTGTAGATCAAACTCTAGCCGAAATGGGAGCTAAAGTAGTTAAAGAAGAAAGAACTCTTCCTTACTCACTAAGATATGAGATTGATTATGATACAAAAGATTTGTTAGACTTTTCACAAAGAATTGAAAGTATTCCAGGTGTAGAAATTCTATCTATGGGAAAATCTTTAGAAGTAATTAAAGATCTTGGAAATGCTAAAATGGTCTGTGACAGATATAGTTTAGATAAAGTAGTTGGAACACATGCAATCGGTCATGCTAGAATGGCAACTGAATCAGGTGTGGATATTAAGTCTGCTCACCCTTTCTGGGGTTATCCATTTAGTGATGTATCTGTAGTTCATAATGGACAATTAACTAATTATTGGAATAACAGAAGAGTTTTAGAAAACAAGGGAATGAGATTTATGTCTGAATGCGACTCAGAATTAATTGCAGTTTATATTGCAGAAAAAATGAGACATGGAGCAACTTTAGAGGAAGGAATGAAAGAGTCATTAACTGGTCTTGATGGGGTTTTCACATACTTTGTTGCAACTAAAGACTCATTAGGTATGGCTAAAGATACAATGGCTGCAAAACCTTTGGTTTTGTATGAATCTGATGATTTAGTAGCAATGGGATCAGAGGAAATTGCAATTAGGTCTGTGTTACCACAAGAAATTGATACATATGATCCATTTGATGGGGAGGTGAAAGTATGGCAAATCTAAAAACTGTGTCCAAAAAATCAAAAGCCCAATCGATGGGTATGCACACTGAGGTATTAACAGGAAGAACTCAACAAAAATTCTTTAATCCAGATGAAGCAGAAAACTTTTATTACTTTGGTACGTACGATGTAGATTTCAATAAAAGAACTGAGCTTGATGTTAAAGACATGACAGCTCCTGAAGCAAATAAAGAAATTGATAACTTAATGAGCCAAGGTTATGGAACCATAGTTATTAAAAACCCACAAGGTAAACACAGTCTTGGAGTTGGTATTTTAAATAAACTGAATTTAATTTTTGAAGGTAGTTTAGGATACTTTGGAATGGGTTCTTGTGATGGTCCAATAGTCAGAATTAACGGAAGAGTTGGATGGTCATGTGCAGAAAACTTAATGGCTGGTAAAGTGGTAATTGAAAAAAATGCTGGATCATGTTTTGGTGCGGCAATTAGAGGTGGAGATTTAATTTGTAAAGGCAGTGTTGGTGCCAGAACCGGAATTGACATGAAAGGTGGAACTATCATAATTGGTGGAGATGCGGGTGCATTTACAGGTTTTATGATGCAAAGAGGAAGAATAATTATACTTGGAGACGTTGGAATTAACTTGGGTGACTCTATGTATGATGGGACAATTTTCGTAGGTGGAGAAATTGGTTCATATGGTAGTGATGCTGTAGATTCAGAATTAACATCAAGTGATCAAGATTGGCTGAAACGAAAATTAAAAGTTGCTGAGATTGGTGAAAATTTTGATGTAAGTAAAATGAAAAAAATTGTAGCAGGTAAAAAACTTTGGAATTATGATAATTTGGAACCTACAGAGAAGAAGGGAGCAATTTAATGCCTAAGAAAAAAAGTAAAAAAGTTAAAAAGAATGGAAAAGGTGTTGGTGGAAAAGCAGATGTCCATGCACACGAAGAAGGTAAAAGAAATAAAAGTTTATTAGGACACAATGCTATCTTCACCCCAGAAGTAATAGACGACATTCATATAAAAGCTCAATTAGGAAGATACAGAATGCGTGGAATGGCATTAATGAAAAAAATTCCTACTTTTGATGATTTAGTTTTCTTACCTGGAACACTAACTAGATTTGTAATCGAGGGTTACAGAGAAAAATGTGAAACAAAGACTGTAATTGGTCCTAGATGTGAAAATCCAATTGAGTTAGATATTCCAGTTTATATTACGGGAATGAGTTTTGGTGCTCTCTCTTATGAAGCAAAAACTGCTTTAGCAAGAGGAGCAACTATGGCAGGTAGCGCTACATGTTCTGGTGAAGGTGGAATGATTCCTGATGAAAGAAGATATTCTGAAAAATGGTACTACCAATGTATTCAATCAAGATATGGTTTTAACCCACATCATGCACAATTAGCGGATGGTATTGAAGTATTTATTGGGCAAGGTCAAAAGGTTGGAATGGGTGGACATTTAATGGGTCAAAAAGTTACTGATCAAGTTGCTGAGATGAGATCATTACCATCTGGTATTGACCAAAGATCTCCAGCGAGACACCCTGACTGGTTAGGTCCAGATGATTTAGCTTTAAAAGTAGAAGAACTTAGACAGTTAACAAAAAATAAAGTGCCAATACAATTAAAATTAGGTGCATCTAAAGTTTATGATGATGTGCGTATGGCTGCAAAATGTGATCCTGACTCTATTTACTTAGATGGAATGGAAGGTTCCACTGGAGCTGGCCCACATATCGCTGCTGCAAACACTGGTATTCCAGGTATTGCTGCAATTCGAGAAGCAAGAAGAGCGATCGATGATGTTGGTAAAACTGGAAAAGTAACATTAATTTATGCTGGTGGAGTAAGAGACGGTGCTGACATGGCTAAAGCTTTAGCTCTTGGAGCTGATGCAATCGCTATTGGTACTGGTTCAATGATTGCTTTAAACTGTAACAAAGATATCCCAGAAGCTGACTTTGAAAAAGAGATGGGAGTAAAAGCAGGTGAATGTTATCACTGCCATACAGGACGTTGCCCAGTCGGTGTTGCTACTCAAGATCCTAAATTAAGAGCAAGATTAAACCCTGATGATGCAGCATTAAGAGTTTACAATTATCTTCACTCAATGACTTTAGAGGCTCAGCTATTAGCGAGAGCTTGTGGTAAAACTAATATCCACTCTTTGGAGCCAGAAGATTTAGCTGCTTTAACATCAGAAGCATCAGCATTAGCTAAAGTTCCACTTGCTGGAACTAACTACACTGTTGGTGTTGATAATTATCATAAAATATAGAAAAAATAATTATGCCAAAGAAAAAAAATAAAAAGTTGTCAAAAGCAAAAACAAAAGAGGTCAAGGGTCAATTAGGTAAAAAAAAAGAGACGGCTAGAGAAAAAATGATTGGTCAGTCTATTGGTTACAGATATGATGTTAACCTTTTACCTGATTATAGTAAAATCACCCCTTTTCTAAAAAAATATATTGAGGCAATGGGATGGGATGATCTTAATTGGCTTGAAGATGTGCATATGGGTTATGAAGAAGATAGACCTGCAGTTTTCTGTAGAAATGCGAATGGTTGGGTTACTATTCCAAGTTCAATAAAGTTACCTAACAACCAACAAGATAGAGATATGATTGCAAGAGAGCTTTTAGTTAAGTTTCAAATGTCTCCAAAACATCCTCTCGTTGATTTGAAAAAAGCTTACTTAAAGTTTTAATATTACAATCAATAGTTGATTATTTTTGTAAATCTGGTGTTCATAACTAGATTTTTTTAATCTCTTTATATTTGTAACGAGTCATAAAATTTAATAGGCTTTAAATAAACAAATATGGAGAGAGAATATGACTGATCAGTTAGGTGCTCTTACCACGATATTTACAGAATTTTACTACTGGACAACAGTAGTACTAATGTTTTTGATTCACGTTGGTTTCTGTATGTATGAGGTTGGAGCTTCAAGATACAAACACCATCAACATACTCTTATGAAAAACACAATGCTGATACCATTGGTAACAGTAACTTGGTTTTTGTTTGGTTGGTGGATTTATTGGGCTTTTCCAACTGGACCTGGATTAGCTCCGTCAATAATGACAGAAAGTACAGGGCTTGTACTAGGTGGAGGATTTGGAGGAAATGATCTTGCTAATCCTACAAATGCTCTTATGGCAATCAATCTTAACGACCATATAATGGGTGTGTTCTGGGCAGCATTCCTTTTATTTTCATGGACCGCAGCTTCTATAGTTTCGGGTGCAGTTATTGAAAGAATAACAACTTTTGCTTTTGGGGTTTTGGCAATTGCAATAGGATCTGTTTTCTGGTCAATAGATGCGTCATGGGGATGGCACTTTGATGGTTGGATGCTTAAAATCTTAGGTTATCATGATGCATATGCATCAGGTGTAATTCACGCTATTGCTGGTGGATTTGCCTTAGGTGTACTTATGGTTTTAGGTCCAAGAATTGGAAAATTTTCATCAAGTGGTGAGCCAAGAAACATTGGTCCACGAAATCCTTGGTTAGTAACAATTGGATTGTTCCTAATTTACACAGGATTTTGGGGATTTTATGCGGCTTGTAACGTTCCAATATATGATCTTGGCCCAGAGTACGGTATGGAAGGAATATCATTCTGGACAGCAACAAATATCTATTTAACACCCACTACTTTAAGTGGAATTACAATGAACTTTTTAATGTCATTATCAGGAGGTTTATTAGCCGGATATGTTATTGCTAAAGGTGATCCTTTCTGGACTTACTCAAGTGGACTTGCTGGTATTATATGTGCATCTGCTGGAAACGACTTATACCATCCAATTCAAGCATTGATTATTGGTATGATTGGAGTTGTTATAGCTTACAAACTTCATTACTGGGTTGAACGAAAGTTCAAAATTGATGATGCAGTTGGAGCAGTAGCTGTACATGGTTATGCTGGTTTTGTAGGTCTTGTAATTTGTGGTTTCGTCTTAAATGGTTATCCTTCATCAGGTTATAGTGTTGGAGCTATGTTTGATGGAACAACTTATGCAACAATTAATCCACTAGGACAATTTATTGGAGCAATAATAATGTTTTTTGTTTTAGGATTAATACCTGGCTATATTATCGCTAAAGTTCTCAATGGTATGGGTAAATTAAGAATACCAAGAGAAGTTGAAATAGCCGGACTTGACTATGAAATGATGGAAAGTGCTAAAGAGGACGAAAAAGCAGTTTCATCAGCAACCAGGTAAAGGAGAAAAATATGGCAACAGTATCAAACTGGATAGATCATCTTAATAAACCAGCTGAGGAAGTTGGTGGATCGGTATATCCTGGAGCAGGATCTAGTGAATTTATCCTAGTTCTTTTGTTAATTGCTGTGTGGATAGGATGGACTGTAATTACAAGCAAATCTGAAAATGATGAGCTGAATGCATTATCCAGAAAAAGACACAGTGCTAACGACCATAAAAGTAACATTACTGAGTGGTAAAATAAAATTTGGGCGCTACACAATTGTAGCGCCCTTTATAATGATTTAATGAGTGAAGACAAAAACGAACAACTTAGACCTAGTAAGATGAGAGGTGTAGCTTTTCCAAAAGCAAAGTACGGAGTAATTCTTGCAATTATCCTGATATTTGTAGTTAATTTTATTTATTATAAAGAAACTATCTTTTCATTTTTCAAATAATTGTGGTAGCCTTAGTAATGGCTAAAAACTTATTTAAAATAGCAAAACAAAAAAAAATAAAATACTTCTTAATAAGTTTTGTTGATCTTTTTGGTGTACTTAGATCAAAACTAGTTCCAGTACATGCTATTAAAGAAATGCAAACTGCTGGAGCAGGATTTGCTGGTTTTGCAGCATGGCTAGATATGTCTCCTGCAGATAGTGATATGTTTGGTATTCCAGACCCAGATAGTTTAATTCAATTACCATGGAATAAAGAAGTAGGATGGCTTGCATCTGATTTGTGGATGGACGGTAAACCTGTGGAAGCTTCCCCAAGAGTAATGTTAAAAAAACAAATAAAGAAATTAAAAAAACAAAATTTAACAATGAAATCAGGTGTAGAATGTGAATACTTTTTAATCTCACCAGACGGAAACTCAATTGCAGATCCAAGAGATACTCAATCTAAACCTTGTTACGACCAATCAGCATTAATGAGACGATATGATTTAATCAAAGAGATTTGTGATTGTATG
>CACBRW010000027.1 GCA_902541745.1 uncultured Pelagibacteraceae bacterium
CAGATCCAATTAATCCTGAAAATTTTGAAAAGTTAATAGATGATAAAACTAGAGCTTTTTATGGTGAAACTCTACCCAATCCATATTTAAGAGTCTTTCCAATAAAGGAAGTTTCTGACATTGGAAGAAAATATAATATACCATTAATAATGGATAACACAGCTGCACCAGTTATATGCAAACCAATTGAGCACGGAGCTGCAGTAGTAATACATTCGCTTACAAAATATATAGGTGGACATGGTACAGCAGTTGCAGGAAGTATAGTTGATAGTGGTAACTTTGATTGGACTGCAGATCCTAAGAGACAACCATTATTTAACGAACCAGATGCAAGTTATGGTGATGTTGTTTGGGGAAAAGCTGTTCCGGAATTAACTGGTGCTAATGTTCCCTTTGCTGTAAGAGCAAGAGTTTGTTTATTGAGAGACTTAGGATCAGCTCTGGCTCCAGATAATGCTTTTGCAATAATTCAAGGACTTGAAACGGTTGCTCTAAGAATGAGACAACATTGTGCTAACGCCGAGTATGTAGTTGATTTCCTAAAAAAACATAAAGAAGTTACAAAAGTTATTTATTCTACAGAACACGATAAACCCATTGCTGATAGAGCAAAAAAATATCTTAAAGGTGGAAATGGACCAATGATTGGTATCGAGCTTAAAGGTGGAATTGAAGCTGGTAAAAAGTTTATCGAGTCTTTAAAAATGTTCTATCACGTAGCTAATATTGGTGATGCTAGAAGTTTGGCAATTCATCCAGCAAGTACAACTCATAGTCAATTAAATGAGAAAGAACTAGCTGCATCAGGTGTTACACAAAGTTATGTAAGACTTTGTATCGGTATAGAACACATCGATGATATTATTGAGGATCTTGATCAAGCATTGAATAAATCTTCAAAAGGTAATTTAAAAGCTGTAAGCTAATTTGAGTTTTAATGACTACAAACTGGAACTAATAATTAGGCTCTTTATATTTTACAATATAAAGAAAATACAATGTTGAAAGTATTATTAAAATGGAATTTATCTGGTGTAGAGATGCATAAATCATTTTTACTCCAGATAAAATTGTAACAACTCCCAAAACAATTTGAAACAATAAAGAAATTCCAATAATGAAGAATGGAATTCTTAAATTTATATTTCCATTTTTTAAAACAAAATAAAGCATGTAAAAATATATTATGACAATTAAATATGCTAAATTTCTATGAATAAATTGAACAAGTGATTGGTCATCAAATACTTTGAGATTAAACAAATCATTGATTACACTGTCATCTGGGAAATATGATGAACCCATTAAAGGCCAAGTATTATAAATTTTCCCTGCATCCATCCCGGACACAAATGCTCCAATTATTAATTGTAAAAATAATAATAAAAGAAAAAATTTAATTGGGTTTAATTGAATATTTATATGATTAATTTTAATATCAGTTAGATTTAAATATTTCCAAAAAACTATAGACAAAATGATGAAAGCTGTAACTAAGTGTAGTGATAATCTATAATGACTAACGTCAATTCTATCAATTAATCCACTTGATACCATGTACCATCCAATAAATCCTTGAAAACACACTAAGAAAAAAATAATTGAATATTCTTTTAAAATCCAAAAACCATTTTTAATTGTAAAATAGATCATTGGAAAAAGAACAGTTAAACCAATTAATCTGCCCAATTGACGATGCGCCCATTCCCACCAAAAAATAATTTTAAATTCATTTAAAGACATATTAAAATTTTGCTCTTTAAATTCAGGTATTGTTTTATAAAGATCAAAATATTCTATCCATTTATCACTAGTTAAAGGAGGCAAAGTGCCAACAAAAAGTTCCCAAGTGGTAATTGAGAGTCCAGAGTCGGTTAATCTGGTAAGGCCTCCTACTAAAATTATAAGCACGATCATCACTAATAAAGTGATCATCCATATTTTTAATTGAGAATTTAAAGAATAATTCTGACTGTACATGATTAGATAAATATAATAATTATTAATTAAACCAATAAATTAAATGTCGCCTAAAAACAAAAAAAAATTAGATAAAATAAGATCTAAATTAGATAAGTTAGATAATAAGTTATTATCCTTGATTAAATATAGAACAAATCTTGTGAAAGAGGTTTTGAAACTAAAAGAATTTAAAAAAGAAATAGTAGATAAAAAGCGTATTAATTTTATACTTAAAAAAATCCACTCAAAGTCTAAAAAGTTAAAGATTGATCCTAAAATTACTAATCGTATATGGAAAAATATGATTTTGTCTTATATCGATTACGAAAAGAGAAACTTTAAAAAGAAGTAGTTATTTACTATGTGGTGGAAGCTTCTTTTCCACAAACATTTCATGTTTTCTTGTATCTGGATTATATTTTTTTGCTGAAAGTTTTACTTTAGCTTTCTCTCCTCCAGCAGGTTTTTTTACATAATAAAAATAAGGGCTATCAGGTTTCGCCTCAGGAACCATTCTTACTTTAACGTGTGTTTTTTTTGCCATTTTTTAATTCTCTTAATGTGTTAGAAATTTTTAATAACTTATTTTTTAAATTTTCAGTTCTTATAGATTTATCTGCAATTTCGTCAAGCTTTAAAGAATCTTCATTATTTAATATTTTTTTTACACCATTTATTGTCATACCTTGGTCTTTTAGTAAAAATTTAACTTTTTTAAGAAGATTTATCGTTTTCTCATCATAATATCTTCTATTTGAATTTAAAATCTTTGGTTTAATTTGTTTAAATTGAGTTTCCCAAAACCTTATGACATGTGTTGGTAAATTTCCTTTATTGTTTGATTTTAGATTTAATATTTTAGCTACTTCTCCAATAGTTTTATAAGCACTATCTAATTTATCCATTATCCTTCAAATTAACAAATTCTTTAAATTCTTTTGATGGTTTAAACAAAACAACATCCCTACTTGAAATTACTTTTGTTTCTTTTGTCCTAGGATTTCTTCCAATCCTAGATTTTTTTTGTCTTATAGAAAAAGTACCAAATTTAGATAATTTTAATTTTTTTTCCTCTTTAATATTAGATACTATTGTTGATAAAAAATCTTCAATTAAATTTTCAGATATTTGTTTTGAAAAACCAAGTTGCATATAAACCAAATTAACTAAGTCTTTTTTAGTTAAATTAATTCTCATTTTTTAAATATTTTGCTTAATCTTTTCTATCAAATTACCTTTTACAATTCTATGACAAACATCTAGAGAATTTGAAAAACCTATATGATCAGTGCCTCCATGACTTTTAACAACTGGTGAGTCCAACCCAATAAAAATAGCTCCATTATATAATCTTGGATCTAATCTTTTCTTAAATTTTTTTAGGCTTGATATATTTAATAAGGACGAAATTTTACCTAAAAATGTACCTGTCATAGCATTTCTTAACTCACTAGTTATAAAATTTGCAGTGCCTTCCGCTGTTTTTAACGCAACATTTCCTGTAAAACCGTCTGAAACAATAACATTTACCTCACCATCCATAAGATGATTTCCTTCAATGTATCCTGCAAAATTATAATTATCTGATTTTTTTTCATTTAATAATTGATAAGTTTCTTTAATCGCTTCATTTCCTTTCAATTCCTCTGAACCAATATTTAGCAATGCAACATTTGGTTTATCATTTGGATAAAGTGAGGTATATAAAGATGCACCCATTATTGAAAAATCTAATAAATTTTTTGAGCTACATTCTATATTCGCTCCTAAATCCAACACAACACTCATTCCTTTTTTATTTGGCCATAAAGCAGATAAAGCTGGTTTATCTATATTTTCTATCATTTTTAAATTTAATTTTGATACAACTAGCAAAGCTCCAGTATTTCCAGCCGATATAACAATATCTGCTTCTTTATCTTTAACACTTTGTATGGCAAGCCACATGCTTGTATCTTTGCCTCTTTTTGCACCCTCAAGAGGACTATCAGTACTTTCAATTTTTTTTTCTGTATGGATTAATTCAAAAAATTCAGAAGGTATTTTTCTTTTAATTAAAGGATCAATTTTATTTTTATCTCCAAAAATTTTAAAAAAATTATTTTTATTTGTAGAATGATTTAAAATAATACCATCTATTATTTTCTTTGGTGAACCATCACCCCCCATTGCATCAACTGCAATTTTTATCATATCTGACATTTTAATAGATTATTATATACTATTCTTTTGGGTCTAAAACTTGTCTTCCCTTGTACATGCCTGTTTTAAGGTCAAGATGATGAGAAAGTCTGTATTCACCTGATTTTTTATCCTCAACTATATTTTTAGTTGAAAATTTCATGGTCTGAGCTCTTCTCATTCCAGTTCTGGAAGGGGTTTGTTTACGTTTTGGTACAGCCATAATTATGGGTTACTTACACCTTTTAAATAATAATTCAAAGTTTTTTTTGATAAATTTGTGTTAAATTCGTCAAAATAATCCAGTAAATGCTCTATATCATTAAAATCGCTTAAAAAAATTGATAATTTTTTAATTTTTTCTGATCTTGAGAGAGAGTCCCAAAAATGTACTTCAGAAACCATAGAATGAAATAAATTAATATAATTTTTCATTTTTTTATTAATAGATTGGTCTCCATATCCAATTTCTCTAATACTCAATTCAAGTTGTCTAAAATTAAAGTCATAAATTTCTTGAAGAATTTTCTTGTTTTTCTTGTTTTTAAAATTTTTCAAGAAAAATGAAAAATGTAGCATAAAAAGAGTAAGTCTATCAGAAAAATTATCGTTTCGAGTTAAATTTCTATATAAATCTTTATTTCTAGTGAAATTTATTAATTTGTTATAAATATGTATATAATTTTTATTCATGCCTAAAATATTATATATAATTTTAATTTCTTTTATAGTTTCAAATTGCTCTATTAAACCTGTATCAAAACATCACGGTATACCTTTTTTAGAAAAAAAACATAAATTATTAGAAATTAATAAAAGTAACAAAAATGATATACAAAAAATCTTAGGAAGTCCATCAACTACAAGTAAATTTGATAATGATATTTGGATATACATAGAAAGAAAACAAACACAATCTAAATTAAAAAACTTTGGTAAGATGGTTATCTATGAAAATAATGTTCTAGTTCTTGAGTTAAATAATAATGGAATGCTAAAAAAGAAACAGTTTTATAATCAAGATAATATGAATGAATTAAAAATATCTGATTATTCAACAGGACAAACTTTTAAAAAAAATTCATTCGTTTATGATTTTATGTCTAGTTTAAGACAAAAAATTAATGACCCTCTAGGACAGAGGGCCAAAAAACGTAAAGAAATTAACCAGCGATAACCGCTAATAAAAGCAAAGCCACAATATTAGTAATTTTAATCATAGGGTTAACCGCTGGTCCTGCTGTATCTTTATAAGGGTCGCCTACCGTATCACCTGTTACTGCAGCTTTATGAGCTTCGGAACCTTTACCACCATGATTTCCATCTTCAATATATTTTTTTGCATTATCCCATGCACCACCACCTGCAGTCATTGATACGGCTACAAACAATCCTGTAATAATAACTCCAAGTAACATGGCTCCGACTGCTGCTAATGCTGCAACCTGTCCACCAATTGATAAGATTATGAAATAAAGGACAACTGGAGAAAGCACTGGTAATAAAGAAGGTATTATCATTTCCTTAATAGCTGCAACTGTTAATAAATCAACTAACTTTGCATAATCAGGTTTTTGTTTTCTTTTCATAATACCAGGGAATTTTTTAAATTGTCTTCTTACTTCAACCACAACTGCACCACCTGCCCTGCCAACAGCCTGCATCCCCATTGAACCAAAAAGATAAGGCAACATTCCACCGATTAATAAACCAACAACTACATAAGGGTTAGACAAATCAAAAGTTACCACGATACCCTCTAATGCAGATCCTGCTTCTTTTGAAAAATGCTTAATGTCCTCAGTGTATGCAGCAAATAAAACTAGTGCACCTAAACCAGCAGATCCTATTGCATAACCTTTTGTAACAGCTTTAGTTGTGTTGCCCACTGCATCTAAAGCATCTGTTGTTTTTCTAACTTTCTTATCAAGATTAGACATTTCAGCAATACCACCAGCATTATCAGTGACCGGTCCATATGCATCTAAAGCAACAACCATACCAGCTAATGCAAGCATAGTAGTTACAGCAATAGCAATACCAAAAAGTCCAGCTATAGAATTTGTAATAAGAATACCAGCTACAATTATCAATGCAGGAATAGCTGTTGCTTCCATTGAAACAGCTAAACCTTGAATAACATTTGTACCATGACCAGTTGTAGATGATAGAGCAACAGATTTAACTGGTCTATAGCTTGTTCCCGTATAATATTCTGTAATCCAAATTAATAATCCAGTAATAACAAGACCTATAACACCACAATAATATAGATCCATTCCGTTAAAAGTTTTATCATTAATTGTATACTCGTTTGTAAAACCAATTACGTGATCTGTAACAGGCCATAAAATTACTAAAGATGCTACTGCAGAAACAACAAATCCTTTATATAAAGCGTTCATAACATTATTACTTTTTCCAAGTTTAACAAAAAATGTACCAATTATAGATGTCAACAAGCATGCAGCACCAATAGACAAAGGGTAAATCATCATATTTAGATCACCAACAAAGAAAATTGAGGATAAAACCATTGTTGCAACAATCGTAACAGCATAAGTTTCAAATAAATCAGCAGCCATACCTGCGCAGTCTCCTACGTTGTCACCAACGTTATCTGCTATTACAGCTGGATTTCTAGGATCATCTTCTGGAATTCCGGCTTCAACTTTTCCAACTAAGTCAGCACCTACGTCTGCACCTTTTGTAAAAATTCCACCACCTAATCTTGCAAAAATAGAAATTAGAGAAGCACCAAAACCTAAAGCAACTAATGCATTCACTATTTCTCTTTCTTCAACATTAGATTTCAATAATATATAATAATAAACAGCTATAGCTAATAAAGCTAAACCAGCAACCAACATTCCAGTTACAGCACCAGATTTAAAAGCGACTGAAAGTCCTTGAGCTAGACCTTTTCTAGATGCCTCTGCTGTTCTTACGTTAGCTTCTACAGAAACTAACATTCCAACATAACCTGCAATACCTGACAAAGCTGCACCTATCAAATAACCAAGACCCACTAATGGACTAAAAGCAATACTTACAATAACTAAAACCACAGCACCAACAATTGCGATAGTTTTATATTGTCTTGCTAAATACGCTTTTGCACCTATTTGAATTGCAGATGCGATATCTTGCATTTTTGCATTTCCTGCACTTGAATTAAGAATATTTTTACCAGTTAAAAATCCATAAACGATAGATAATAAACCAGCTCCAATTGTATATAATAGTATTGTTTCGATTGTTCCGCTCATATTAACCTTAAGTTGTTGGTTGTTAAATTTTAAGCCCGCACAATACAAAAAAAGATAGAAAAGACAACGATTAACTTCTAAAACTGATGAATATAACCTTTGGATTTAGCTTGTATTTGCTTGCCTTTTTCATCGAATATTAAAGATCTATCTTTACCAGATACAATTTTACCAATTTTAGTTATTTTAATTCCAGTTGTTTTAGAAGCTTTTTGAATGATTCTAGCTTTCTTAATATTTGCAGTAAACAGTACCTGGTAGTCATCACCATTAGAAATTAGATTAATTTTATTTAATTTTTGTTTTTTAATTAAATTACTCAATTTATTGGAAACAGGTATTTTATTTTCAAATAAGTGAAATGATAAACTTTGTCTATTAATCATTTTTGTTAAATCATCAATTAATCCATCTGAAACATCGATAGAAGAATTAGCAAATTTTAATAAATATTTTGTTAAATTTAAAGGTAACTCTGGTTTGTAATATTTATCTACAAAGAATAATTTATCTTTATTTTTAAATTTAGCCTTATTTCTTAATACTTTAAGACCTAAATAACTATCTCCCAAATTTCCAGTAACATAAATATCATCATTTAATTTAGCTTTATTACGATAAATTATTTTATTCGAATATCCTAATGAAGTGATTGTGAAACTTAGTTTATTTGAAAATGTTGTGTCTCCACCACATAAATCAATATTAAATTTATTTTGTTCTGATTTAAGTGATTTTGAAATTTTAAATAAATTATTTTTTGTAAATGTTTTTTTATTACCTGAACCAGAAATAAAATAAAACTTTGGTATTACGCCTTTACAAATCAAATCAGAAATTGATGATCTTAATATTTTTTTAATTACTAAATCTGGGGATTTAAAATCA
The DNA here is from genome assembly GCA_902541745.1 of uncultured Pelagibacteraceae bacterium. Lineage (GTDB taxonomy): Bacteria > Pseudomonadota > Alphaproteobacteria > Pelagibacterales > Pelagibacteraceae > Pelagibacter. Next base: position 8,304 of record CACBRW010000027.1, read on the forward strand.
TAAAAATGTGTACCAATATTGTATGTATCAACAGATATAACAACACCTCTTTTTTTATCAAAAAAAACATCATCATTTAGGTTAAGAGCAAATTTATTTTTTATAGCTATTTTAAAAAAATAATTATTTATAAGATCGAATTCATGCATTGTTAGATCTTAATTTTTTTCCAACGTTGTCTAATAAAGCATTTAGATACTTTGTTTGTGAATCTTCAAGAAAAAAATTAGATGAATTTAAATATTCTTTAATAATTATGTTTATAGATAAATTTGGCTTATACATAAATTCATATGTAGCTGCTTTTAAAATTGTTTGAAAAACTTTATCTAATTTTTCAAATACAAATTCATCACCTAATTTATTATTTAATTCATCTAAAATAAGATCGTTTCTTTCAATCGTTCCTAAAACAATATCTTTAATAAATTTTTTAAATCTGTGTTTTGGAAAATCTAAATCATCATCTTCATTATAAAATTTACCATATAATTTTTGAATAATTATAACTCTAGGGTTATTTTTTGGATTATAATGAGTTCTCATTTTTGAGACAAAACTGAAATCACAGCTTTTGCAGCTTCAGCACCCTTTTTTTTTCTTGCTCTTGCTTGAGCCATATTTAGACAGGTAATTATACCATTCCCAATAGGTTTTTTACTATCTATAGATAATTTCATTATGGCATCTGTTGAAGCTTGAGAAATAAAATCAAAGTGTGGAGTTTGACCTTTAATTACACATCCTAAAGCTAAAAAACCATCATATCTTTTTAAATTTTTAGAGATTGTAACTGGAATTTCAAAAGCACCAGGTACTTTAATAATTTTTATTATATTTTTTTTTGGAATTATTTTTAAAGCACTGCTTATTAAGCCATCAGCAATATCTTTATAATAATCTGCTACAACAATTAAATATTTTTTTTTCATTAAATTAATTCCTGTTTTGTAATTTTTATACCATAACCATCAAGACCAATAACTTTTTTTGGTGATTTGGTGATTAATATCATGTTTTTAATTTTTAAGTCTTTAATAATTTGAGCTCCAATACCATAATTTCTTATTAACTTGTCATTTCCCTTTTTGTAAAAGTCTTTGTTTTTATAATCTTTTAAAGTCTGAGTTACTGATTTTAAATTTGAGTCTTTGATAAATACTAAAACACAGTTTTGATATTTTCTAAAATAATTTAAAGTCTTATTAAATGAATTTGGTAATGATTGATTTATTAGATAGTTTTGGACGACATTAGATGAAATTACTCTTACTCTTGGAGTAATACTTTTTTTTATTTTACCTTTTATTAATGCAAAATGTTCTGAACCATCTAAAAGATTCTCATAAATTCTAATATTGTATTTTTGATTTTTTACATCAATCTTACTTTGCTTTTTAAGTTTAATAAGTTTTTCTTTTTTTAGTCTATATGCGATTAGATCTTCTATCTTTCCAATTTTTAATTTATGTTTTTTTGCAAAATTAAATAAATCCTGACCTTTAGCCATTGTTCCGTCTTCATTCA
>CACBRW010000028.1 GCA_902541745.1 uncultured Pelagibacteraceae bacterium
AGACTAGATATATGTTTAATACTCAACCTGATGTAATATTAAAAAAAAATTGTATTGAAAATTTGTTAGAAAAAACAAATTTGTATCCTAATTTTGCAATTTTAAGTCCAACAATTTTTCATGATAATTCTTACCTGGTAGAAGGGGATTATAAAATTTTAAAAATTTTTAAAAATAAATATAAAGAAACAGGTAAGATAAAAATACATCCAGTTGATAAAAAACCACCTGATGGTGATATATCAGTTGAGGCTGTAACGGGTACTGCAATGTTAATAGATAGAGATAAACTTAAATTAATTGATGATTGGGATAAAAATATATTTAATTATTATGAAGACATGGATTTATGTTTAAGATTTAGACTTAAAGGATATGAAATTATTAAAATAAGACAGGCTGAAGTTGACCATCATGCATTTTCTTCTCATGAGGTAAGGATTTCTAGTGAGTTAGATTTCTCAAGAAATTGGCACTATTCTTGGTCAAAGTTTTATTTTCTAAAAAAACATTCGACAATAATTCATTCATATAAATTTGGACTGAGCTTATTAATGAAATCTATTTTTAAAAGTTTTATTTATGTTTTTTTTAATAAATCAAAGTCAATTACACATTTTGCTAAATTATATGGGGTATTAACAGCAATGTTAAGTATGAAATCATATTACAGACCAAACATAAAAATTAAAAAATAATTAGGAGAGGTGGCCGAGCGGTTGAAGGCGCACGCTTGGAAAGCGTGTAAAGAAGCAATTCTTTCATGGGTTCGAATCCCATTCTCTCCGCCATTAAAAAACCTTTGTCTTTCAAGGGTTATTTAAGTATTTTGGAGCTTTTTTGTTAAGATAAATCAGCAATTTTTTCAAAAAATGCTATAATTTTCTTTTTCCAATATTTAAAAAAATGACAAACAAAAATACATATCAGGCAGACTCCATCAAAGTTTTAAAGGGTCTTGAAGCAGTTAGAAAAAGACCAGGCATGTACATTGGAGATACAGATGATGGAACAGGCTTACACCATATGGTCTATGAAGTTGTTGATAACTCTATTGATGAGGCATTAGCAGGATATTGTAAAAATATTAATGTAAAAATTAACCATGATGGAACAATTACTGTAAATGATGATGGAAGAGGTATACCTGTTGATATCCATAAAGGAGAAAAAAAATCAGCAGCAGAAGTAATTATGACTCAACTTCATGCCGGTGGTAAGTTTGATCATGACTCGTACAAAGTTTCGGGTGGACTGCATGGTGTGGGTGTTTCAGTTGTCAATGCGCTTTCAGAAAAATTACAGTTAGAAATATTTAGAGATGGAAACAAATACTACATAGAATTTCAAAATGGCGAAGCCAAAGCTCCTTTAAAGGTGGTTGGAAAAGCAAAAAATACTGGAACTAAAATAACTTTTTTACCTTCTAAAGAAATTTTCTCTTCAATAAAATTTAGTGCTAATATTTTGATTAAAAGGATGAGAGAATTAGCATTTTTAAATAAAGGAATAAAAATAATATTTTCAAATGCAAGCCAAAAGAAAGAAGTAACATCAGAGTTTAAGTTTGATGGTGGTGTTCTAGAGTATGTAGTTTTTTTAGATGAAAAAAGAGAAAAGTTACAAAACAAAAATGGAAATGATTTGTTTAGAAAACCAATTTATATAGAAGGCAAAAAAAATAATATAGAGCTAGAGTGTTCTTTAAAATGGAATGCAGGATATTCAGAAGATATATTTCCATTCACAAATAATATCTATCAAAAAGATGGAGGAACCCACTTGTTGGGATTTAGAAGCGCATTAACTAGAGTAATTAACAAATATGCAAATGAAAATAATTTATTGAAAAAAAATAAATTGGCAATTTCGGGTGATGATATAAAAGAAGGACTAACTTGTGTACTTTCAACTAAAATTCCTGATCCAAAATTTTCCTCTCAGACAAAAGATAAACTAGTTTCATCAGAAGTAAGAATGATTGTGGAAACATTAGTAAATGAAAAATTATCAATTTGGTTTGATCAAAATCCGTCCATTGCAAAAATTATTTTAGCTAAAGTTATTCAAGCTGCAATGGCGAGAGATGTAGCTAGGAAAGCAAGAGAAAATGTAAGAAGGAAAGGAGCTCTTGAGTTAATCGGCCTTCCTGGAAAATTAGCTGACTGTCAAATTGGCAAACAAGAGGGAACGGAATTATTCATTGTAGAGGGAGACTCAGCAGGTGGATCTGCAAAACAAGGAAGAAATAGGGCAAATCAAGCAGTTTTACCCCTTAGAGGGAAAATACTAAATACTTATGTAGAAGATTTTAGTTTGAAGAAAAATGGTAATAGCAATGGAAATGGTTCTGATCAAAGAACAAAGGCTTTGTCTAAAATGATTTCTTCAAATGAGATTATCACATTAATTAATGCTCTAGGTTTGGACCCAAAAGCACAAGAGATTGATTTAAAAGATCTAAGATATGGAAAAATAATAATTATGACAGATGCTGATGTGGATGGTTCTCATATTAGGGCCCTTCTTTTAACCTTTTTTAATAATAAACCATTTAATAAGTTAATTGAAAATGGTCATGTTTACTTAGCCCAACCTCCTTTATTTAAAATTAATAAAGGTTCTAAAGGTATTTATATTAAAGATGAGAAGGAGCTAGAAGATTATATTGTAAATAATAATAAGGAGTTAAAAAAAATTAAAAAGGGATCAAAAGATTATTCAAAAAAAATTGATGAAGAAAAATCAAAAATGAATATCCAGAGATTCAAAGGTCTTGGGGAAATGAATCCAGAAGAATTATGGAGTACTACACTAGATCCAGAAACTAGAAATTTATTACAAGTACAATACTCAAAAGATTTGAAAAAAGATCAAAGTTTAATTCATACTTTGATGGGTAACGATGTATCATTAAGAAAAGATTTTATAGTTTCTAATGCTATAAATGTTAGAAATCTTGATATTTAAAAATGAAGTTTTTTGAAACTTCAAAATATCATTCTTTTAAAAAATCAACTTATATAACTCTAAGATGGATTGGAATTATTGGACAATTAATTGCAGTAAATTTCGTATATTTATTTCTAAATTCTAGTTTTGATTTTATTACATCAAATCTAGTTATATTTTTAGGAATATTAAGTAATTTATATTTAATTTTTATTTATAAAAAAACACAATTATCAGATAGATCTGCTTTTATCTTTCTGCTTATAGATATTTTGCAATTAGGTGTCCTTCTTTATTTGTCTGGGGGAATAATCAACCCATTTGTAATTTTTATATTAATACCAAGTGTTTTTTCTTCATCAAATTTAAGTTTAAGAACTAATACTTTGTTAGTAATCTTAACAATAATTATAATTATATTTTTAACTTTTAGTTATCAAGATTTGCCAATTAATTTAAATAGTGATTTTCATAACAATCATTATTTTTATTATTCTATACCAATTTCTTTGATTATCGCTTTAGTATTTTTAAATTATTTTGCAATGACGTTTGGTACACAATCTAGATTAAGAAAAGAGGCATTAGGAAAAATGGAAGAGGTAATGGCTAAAGAACATGAGCTTTTATCTTTGGGTGGACAAGCTGCTGCAGCTGCACATTCTCTAGGTACACCACTTTCCACAATAACAATAATTGCACATGATCTAATGAAACAATTTAAAGGTCAAAAAGATTTGGAGAAAGATATAGAGTTATTAAATAGCCAAGTCGAGCGATGTAATGAAATTTTAAAAAGATTAACTTTAAATCCTGTGGAGGAAGATGAATTTATTGATAAAGATATTAACATTCGAGATTATTTGCATGAAATTATCTCTTCATTTAAGGAAATAAGTAAAAAGGAATTTGTTTTCAATTTTGATCAAGATTCAAACCCAAAAAAAATAAGTAAATCTATTGAAATAGTTTATGGATTAAGAAACTTTATAGGAAATGCAAACAAATTTGCCAAAAATTCTATATTTATTAATTTAAAAAGTGACAGTGAATTTACAGAGCTGACAGTAGAAGATGATGGTAATGGTTATCCACGAGATATTATATCGAAAATTGGAGAACCATATTTAAAATCAAATTATTCAAAAGATAAGTCTAAAGAAGGTTTAGGACTAGGGTTATTTATTGGAAAAACTTTATTAGAAAAAAATTTTGCATCAGTCAATTGTAGAAATTCGAAAACACGTAGTGGTGCTGAAGTTATTATTAGATGGAAGAATAAAGAACTATTTAATATTTAATGGTATTTGTTCTTTGTTTCAAATAATGAGCTTAATTGAGATATCATAACATCTCCTAATTCATTTACGTCAGTAATTTTAATAGCTTTATTGTAATATCTTGAAACATCGTGACCAATTCCTATAGCCAAAACTTCAATATCCGACTTATTTTCAATAAATTTTACAATCTTTTTTAAATGTTTTTCCAAAAAATCACCTGAATTTACAGAAAGAGTTGAGTCATCTACAGGGGCTCCATCAGAAATAACCATTAATATTTTTCTTTCCTCTTTTCTCTTTTTTATTCTGTTATAGGCCCACGATATAGCTTCTCCATCGATGTTTTCCTTGAGTAATCCTTCTTTAAGCATTAGCCCTAAATTATTTTTTGCCTGTCTCCAATGTGTATCTGCTCCTTTGTAAATTATATGTCTTAGGTCGTTTAATCTTCCTGGTGTTTTAGGTTTGGAATTTTTGGTCCATAATTCTCTACTTTGTCCGCCCTTCCAATTTTTAGTTGTGAAACCTAAAATTTCAACTTTAACAGAGCACCTTTCTAGCGTTCTGGATAAAATATCTGCACAAATAGCTGCAATGGTGATTGGTCTTCCTCTCATGGATCCAGAATTATCAATGAGTAGAGTCACTACTGTATCTTTAAAATCTAAATCTTTTTCTTTTTTGAATGACAAGGAATTATATGGATCCATAATAATTCTTGGAAGTTTTGAACTGTCTAATAATCCCTCCTCTAAATCAAATTCCCATGCTCTATTTTGTTTTGCAAGCAATTGTCTTTGAAGTTTATTAGCAAGTTTTGTTATAATATCTTGAAAGCCTATTAATTGTTGATCTAAATTTCTTCTTAGTTTTGTTGCTTCATCAGCATTTTCTAGATTTTCAGCTTTTACAACTTCATCAAACTGAGTTGTAAATATTTTATAATCTAAATTGATATTATCTATTTTTTTTTGAGATACTTGTTCTGAACTTTGTTCATCTGATTCTGTGTCTGATAACTGTTCGTCAAAATTAAATTCGTCAACACTAAAATCAACATCTAATGAAGCCTCAGATACATTTTCATCTTTTTCATCTTTATTATCTTCTTTGTCATTATTTTCATCTTCATTTGATGGATTATCTTGTCCTTGATCTTGATTTTCTTCTTTTCTTTCATCCTCATCTTCACCTTGAAAAATGTCCATTTCTTCCAATATTTCTGAAAACTTTGAACTATAAATGTTTTGATCTTCAAGATTTTTAAGCAAAAATTCTTTATGTTTTTCTATAGCTTCCTCAAAGTCTTTTTCCCAAAAATTAAGCATTTTTGTTGTTAGAGGATTTAACTTAATTTGATGAAAATTCTTAAGCATATATAGTTCGAATGCTTCAGATACAGATACATCCTCTTTAGTCTTTAATTGATCTTTGCGTTTACGATTTATTATTTGATGATAATTTTCTTGAAAATTTTTCTCAATTCCTTTTAACATTCTTCCTCCCAGAGTCTCATAACGTATTTTTTCAGCGATATTATAAAGAGATCTAGAAGACGTATTTGAGGGAAGGTTTTTTTTGTAAATTGTTTCATTACAAAATTTTTTTTTCAAAGCAGAGGAGTCTGTTTCTGCACGTAATCTTATAAAATCAGCTGGACTAGTTAAATTATCAATTTCTAGAAAATTAAATTCTTTTATTTTTTTTTCTTCAGGATTTGTTTTTTTTACATCAAAATCATCAGCAATTACTTTTGCTGTAGAAGTTAAAGCAATTTTGAATTTTTCTTTTAAATTATTTTCTTTAGTGCTCATTAGATTTGAATATTAATCAAAGATTCTGGCAACTCTTCACCAAAACATCTTTGATAATATTCTGCGATAGTATTTTTTTCAATATCATCACATTTATTAAGAAAAGTTACTCTAAAGGCGTAACCAGTGTCTTTAAATATTTCTGCATTTTCTACCCAATGTAACACCGTTCTTGGGCTCATCACTGTTGAAATATCTCCTGCAATGAATCCTTTACGCGTTAAAGATGCTACTTTTATCATGTTAGCAACCTTTTCTTTTCCCTTTGCGTTATTAAAGTTTTTATTTTTAGACAAAACAATGTCCATTTCTCTATCTAGGCTAAGATAGTTTAAAGTTGTAACAATATTCCATCTATCCATCTGACCTTGGTTAATTTGTTGCGTACCATGATAAAGACCTGTCGTATCACCAAGTCCAACAGTATTTGAAGTAGCAAATAATCTAAAAAATTTATTTTGTTTAATTACTTTGTTTTTATCTAGTAATGTAAAATTTCCCTCAGCTTCTAAAACTCTTTGAATTACAAACATTACATCAGGTCTACCAGCATCATATTCATCAAAAACAAGCGCAACTGGATTTTGTATAGACCATGGTAAAATTCCCTCGTTAAATTGAGTTACTTGTTTACCATCTTTAAGAACAATCGCATCTTTTCCAATCAAATCAATTCTACTTACATGACTATCTAAATTTACACGAATGCAAGGCCAATTTAATCTTGCAGCAATTTGCTCAATGTGAGTAGATTTACCAGTGCCATGATATCCTTGAACTAAAACTCTCTTATTATAAGCAAATCCTGAAATAATGGCTAAAGTAGTATCTCTATCGAACTTATAGTTTTTATCAATTTCAGGAACATATTCGTTCTTTTTTGAAAATGCGTCTACTTCCATTTCTGAATCAATTCCAAAAGTCTGTTTTAATGAAACTTTAATATCCGGTTCTGAGTTAAGATTTGGTGTCAATTTTTTCTCTATAGGTATTTTTTAATTGAGTGTAAGCCAATGTTATAAGTTTAAGTTTTTCCTCGTATTTTTTATTTCCAGAATTCATATCAGGGTGAAATTTTTTCACAAGTAATTTGAATTTATCTTGTATTTTCTTCCACTTTAAACCCACAGAAACCCCTAATATTCCAAAAGCTTTTATATCTTTATGATCGAATTTAAATTGACGCATATGATTATAATCTCCATTAATTTTTTCTTTATCTAACTCATCTCTCAAAGTTGTATTCCATAACACTTTGAAAAAATTATCTGAAGAGCTAAAGCTTTGCGTAGGTTTATGCCAAGTCATGTCAGATTTTAAAAAATCCATTATTTGGTTATCATTCATTCCTGAAAAATAGTTCCAATTTTTATTAAATTCTTTTACATGCTCAAGGCAAAGCATTCTAAATTTTCTGCTATTATCTTTTTCAACTGGTGCCTTATATTCACCTATTTCATTACAATTATTCCAGTCACAAATATTTTTCATGATATATAATACCATATATGGATATAAATGAGTTAATTACAATTGTTAAAAATAAATTATTAAATCAAATAAATATTGAAAGTATAAATATTGAAGATAAATCTTTTCTTCATAAAAATCATAAAGGAAATCAAGAAGGAAAATATCATTTAAAACTAATTATCGTTTCTCAAGAACTAAAAAAAATGAATAAAATTGAAAGTAATAAAAAAATTTACAAGATTTTAGATGAAGAATTAAAAGAATTTATTCACTCAATCCAAATTTTAATTAGTTAAAAATTTTTTCAGAAATAAATTTAACTTTTTTTTGGAGTATTGTTTGTTGAAAATTGGCTTACCAATTTTTTTTAACAAAACTAAGTTAATTTTTTCAGAATTATTTTTTTTATCTTTGATCATAAAAGATAAAATCTTATTTAAATTTGTGATAGAAAAATATTTTTTTATAGAAGAAGGTAGACCAGAATTATCAATATGATTTATAATCAAATTATATTCACTTTTACTAAGCATGTTTTCCTTAAAACTAAAACTCAGTGCTGTTTTCATTCCAAGTATCACTGCTTCGCCATGATTTAGTTTATGGCTGTACCCTAAGCCTGCCTCATAAGCATGGGCAAACGTATGACCAAAATTTAATACTTTTCTTAATGCTATTTCTTCTTCATCTTTTTCAACTACTTTTTTTTTAATTTTACAACTTTCATAAATTGCTTTTTCAATAAATGGAGAAGAAAGATTTAAAATCATTTTAAGATTTTTATTTAAGAAACTAAAAAATTTTTTATTATCAATTAATGAATGCTTCAATATTTCTCCATATCCACAAATTATTTCTCTTTTTGATAAAGATTTAAGAAATTGAATATCTGAGAGAACCAGTGATGGTTGATAAAAGCTTCCTATTAAATTTTTACCATATTTTGAATTAACTCCAGTCTTTCCACCAATTGATGAATCAACTTGGGCTAAAAGAGTTGTTGGAATATTTGCAAACTTTAGGCCCCTTTTGAAAAGACTAGCTGCAAAACCACTTACATCACCTGTAATTCCTCCTCCTAAAGAAATTAAAACATCACTTCTTGAAATGTTTTTATTTAACAAAACTTCTAGAATTTTATTTACGCTATTGATATTTTTATTTTTTTCACTAGCATTAAAAAA
>CACBRW010000029.1 GCA_902541745.1 uncultured Pelagibacteraceae bacterium
TATATGCTGAGCATAGTTTTAATGTTTCAACTTTCACTGCAAGAACTATTACAAGTAGCCTGTCTGATATACATGGCGCGATAACTGGAGCAATTGCTAGTTTAAAAGGTCCGCTTCATGGTGGAGCAAATGAAGAAGTGATGCATATGATGAATAAAATTAAGAAACCAGAAAATGCATTAAAATGGATTAATAACGCACTTAAAAACAAAGAGGTGGTTATGGGATTTGGACATAGGGTTTATAAGTCAGGAGACTCAAGAGTTCCTACTATGAGGAAATATTTTGCAAAAGTTGCAAAAATAAAGAAAGACAAAAAATTTGAAAAAATTTATGATATTGTTGAAAGAGTAATGATTAAAGAAAAAAATATACATCCTAATGTAGACTATCCAACAGGACCTACTTATCATTTGATGGGATTTGAAACAGATTTTTTTACCCCAATATTTGTAATCTCAAGAATTACTGGTTGGTCTGCACATATAATGGAACAACATGCTGCAAATAAACTTATCAGACCTTTAGCGAGTTACAAAGGTAGTAAACACCGAAAAGTATTACAGTTAAATCAAAGATAATATTATTATTAACTAAAAGCCTCTGCCCAAGTACCTTGAGTTGAAGCTTTAGAGTATTCTGTTGCACGGCCTTCAAAAAAGTTCATGTGTTCAACAGCGTTAAGCATCGTATCTAACCATGTTAAAGGATTTTTTTGAACATCATAAATTGGTTCTAATCCTAATTGATCAAGTCTTCTATTAGCAATAAATCTAATATAGTCTTTTACTTCTTGTGCTGTTAAACCTTCCATTGGACCCATTTCAAAAGCTAAATCTATAAAAGCATCTTCGTGTTCAACAATAATTCTACAAGCTTCGTAAAGTTCTTTTTTTAATTTTGGAGTCCAGATTTCAGGATTTTCTTTTATAAACTCTTTAAAAATTCTAATCATAGAATTACAATGAAGAGTTTCGTCTCTCACAGACCAGGTAACTATCTGTCCCATTCCTTTCATTTTATTATGTCTTGGGAAATTTAATAAAATAGCAAAACTTGCAAATAACTGCAATCCTTCAGTGAAAGCACTAAATACAGCTACGGTTTTTGCAATATCCTCTTTAGAATTTACATTAAAACCTTGCATGTAATCGTACTTATCTTTCATCTCTTTATATTTCATGAATGCTGAATATTCTGACTCCGGCATTCCGATTGTATCTAAGAGATGAGAATAAGCTGCTACATGAACTGTTTCCATCGCAGCAAAAGCTGTCATCATCATTAACACTTCTGTTGGTTTAAAGACGGTTGTGTAATGTCTTAGGTAACAATTATTCACCTCAACATCAGCTTGTGTAAAAAATCTAAAAATTTGAGTTAATAGATTCTTTTCTGGTTGAGATAAATTTTTTTGCCAATCTCTTACATCATCTCCAAGAGGAACTTCTTCAGGCAACCAATGAATTCGTTGTTGAGTTAACCAGGCATCATAACACCATGGATATCTAAATGGTTTGTACACTGGGTTTTCTACTAGCAATCCCATTTTTTTTGGTTGGATAATTTCTTTATTAATCTTCTCTGCTACTGACATGATAGGCACTCCTCGTATTCTGGCTCTTCGTTAGTTGGTTGATTTTTAGATTTATAAACATTGGCTGTAATATCAGTTGATTTAGCATCATTTATATTTTCAGCACGTTGAATTGATTTTGATCTACAATAGTAAAGGCTCTTTAAGCCTTTCTTCCAGGCATCAAAATGAATTTTATGTAATTCTTTTTTATGAACATCTGCAGGTAAAAATAAATTAACAGATTGTGCTTGAGATATAAATGGGGTTCGGTCCCCGCTTAATTCAACTATCCAATTTTGATTAAGCTCAAAAGCTGTTTTAAAGACATCTTTTTCTAGATCAGTTAAGAAATCTAGGTGATTAACTGATCCTTGGTTTGTAGTAATAGTAGACCAAGTTTCATCATCGTTTTTACCATGACTTTGCAATATTTCCTCTAAATATCTATTTCTAACATTAAATGATCCTGAAAGAGTTTTGTGGGTATAACTGTTTGCAGCAACAGGTTCTACTCCTGGTGATGCTCCTACACAAATAATAGAGATTGAAGCAGTTGGTGCTATTGCTGTTTTGTTCGAAAATCTCTCTTTGTAACCATACTCTGCTGCATCTGGACACGCACCTCTTTCTTCTGCTAAATCTCTTGAGGCTTGATTAACTTTTTCGTGGATATTTTTAAAAATTTTCTTATTCCATGACTTAGCCATTACAGACTCAAGTGGAATTCTATTTTTTTGTAAAAATGAGTGAAAGCCCATCACACCTAATCCAACACTTCTTTCTCTTTCTGCAGAATATTTCGCATCTTTAAATTGGTCTGGTGCCTTGTTAATAAAATCAGATAAAACATTATCTAGAAATCTCATGACATCACTAATCATGTCTGGATCATCTTTCCATTCATCATATTTTTCTAAATTTAATGAAGATAAACAACATACTGCTGTTCTATCTCTTCCATCTTTATCAATTCCTGTTGGTAAAGTTATTTCACTACATAAATTAGAAGTTTTAACTGTAAGATTTGCTAACTTATGATGTTGTGGAATTTGCCTGTTAACTGTATCAATATAAATGATATAAGGTTCACCAGTCTCAATTCTAGCAGTTAATAATCTTATCCATAAATTTCTTGCAGAAATAGTTTGTTGAACACTTCCGTCAGCTGGACTTTTTAATGCCCATTGTTCATCTGTTTCTACTGCTCTCATAAATGCATCTGAAACCAAAACACCATGATGTAAATTTAAAGCCTTTCTATTTGGATCACCGCCTGTAGGTCTTCTCATTTCAATAAATTCTTCTATTTCAGGATGATCTATTGGAAGATAGCATGCTGCAGAGCCTCTCCTTAATGATCCTTGGCTGATTGCCATAGTCAAAGAGTCCATAACTTTTATAAAAGGAATTATTCCAGAAGTTTTTCCAACTCTTCCTATTTTTTCACCAATAGATCTTAAGTTACCCCAATAACTTCCAATACCTCCACCCTTTGCAGCCAACCAAACATTCTCACTCCATAAATCAAGAATGCCTCCTAAGCTATCAGATGCTTCATTTAGAAAACATGAAATTGGTAATCCTCTTTTTGTACCACCATTTGATAAAACTGGTGTCGCTGGCATGAACCACAAGTTACTAATGTAATTATAAATTCTTTGAGCATGTAGATTATCATCTGCATATGTGCTTGCTACTCTAGCAAACAAATCCTGATAAGATTCATTTAATCCTAAATATCTATCTTTCAAAGTTGCTTTACCAAAATCAGTGAGGTTTGCATCTCTTGATCGATCAATTTTAATTATGATGCCTTTATCATTTTGAAATAATTCTGTTTCATTATTTAATGAGAAAAGATCTGGCTTATTTATTTTAGATACTTCTTTAACTTCTGGGCTATATTCTGAGACAGCTTTTTTGAGGGCTTGAGAAAGAATCTTATTCATAAAAGTTTAATATATTTTGTTATTAATACGAAAACAACTATATGTTGTAGGCGTTTGCTGTAAATATACTATATAATCATTTTAACAACAGAACATTTATAGAACGCGACAATATGATTATCAATAAAAAAATTAAATTTTTTCCAAGAAATTAACATAAAAAGGTTAAGTAAATACCTAATGAATCAAAACATAAAAATTGATCCCTATGGCTTCAGAGAATATGACGCTCGTTGGTTGTACGAGAAGGACATAAATTCAGCTGGAATAGAGAATCTTGGTAAAGGATTAGGGACTCAAATAAAAATTCATACAAAAAAAGAAAATCCAAGAATAATCGTTGGTCATGATTATCGATCTTACAGCGAAGAAATTAAAGTTGCTCTTAAAAAGGGATTAATATCTACCGGATGTAATATTGAAGATGTAGGTCTGTCTTTATCCCCGATGGTTTATTTTGCACAATTTAATTTAGATGCAGATGCAGTTGCTATGGTTACAGCTAGTCATAATGAAAATGGTTGGACGGGTGTAAAAATGGGTATCAAAAAAGGACTAACTCACGCACCTGATGAAATGAAAGAACTAAAGGAAATTACCTTAAATGAAAATTTCTCTAAAGGAGAAGGAAATGAAAAACAAATTAATGATTTTGATAAAATTTATAAAAATGACTTAATTAGTAAAAATAAAATTAAGAAAAAAATTAAAGCTGTAGTTGCCTGTGGAAATGGAACAGCAGGCGTTTTTGCTCCAGATATTCTAAGAGGTATTGGATGTGAAGTGATTGAGTTAGATTGTAACCTAGATTGGAATTTTCCCAAATACAATCCAAATCCAGAGGATTTACAAATGCTTCATGAAATAGCTAAAGTTGTTATAGAAAATAATGCAGATATAGGTTTTGGATTTGATGGTGATGGAGATAGAGTTGGTGTTATTGATAATAAAGGTAATGAAATATTTTCTGATAAAATAGGTCTTTTAATAGCTAGAAATCTATCAAATAAATATAAAAATTCTAAGTTTGTAGTCGATGTAAAATCGACAGGTTTATATTCAAAAGATAAAATTTTAATTGAAAATAATTGTGAGACTATTTATTGGAAAACTGGACATTCACATATTAAAAGAAAAGTAAACATAGAAAAAGCTTTAGCTGGATTTGAAAAAAGTGGACATTTTTTCTTTAATCAGCCATTAGGTTTTGGATATGATGATGGTATAAATTCAGCAATTCAAGTTTGTCATTTATTAGATAGTCAAAATAAAAAAATGAGTGAAATTATTAGTGAATTACCTGGTACGTTTCAAACTCCAACAATGGCACCTTTTTGCAAAGATGAAGAGAAGTATATTGTTGTAGAAGAACTAGTCAAACAAATTAAAAATTTACAAGAAAATAATACTAAAATAGATGGCCAAGTTATTAATGATATTTTAACTGTTAATGGGGTTAGGTTTTCATTCGAGGATGGTTCTTGGGGACTAATAAGAGCTTCCTCAAATAAGCCATCTTTAGTAATTGTAACCGAAAGTCCTACATCGGATGAAAGAAAGAAAAAAATATTTGATTTTATTGATGATTTACTCCAAAAAACTGGAAAAATTGGTGAATACGATCAAAAAATTTAATAGTTAACAAAGTTCATTTTCAACTAATAAGTGTTCATAAAAATGCAAAGAATCACCTAGTCTAGATACGAGAGGTGATGGAGGGAGACTGAAGTCACCTCTTTTTTTTATAATTTTAAATATTCGTAAAAAAATTTAATCGAAACTACTAGAAGAAATATTCCAAAAAACTTACTAATTTTATTTTTATCAATACTGTGAACAGTTTTTGCTCCTATTCTAGCCATGAAAGTTGTGATTGGTATAAAAATAAGAAAAGCAGGAATATTTATAAAGCCAATACTTAATGGAAGATTAGAATTTAAATAATTACCAGAAATTAAAAAAAACCTATTGCTCCAAAAAGAGCAATTAAAAAGCCTATTGCTGCTGCGCTTCCTATGGCTTTATTTATTGAATAGCCAAAGAACTTGAGGATAGGCACATTCATTACCGCCCCTCCTATACCCATTGGGGCAGATATAAAACCAACAAGAAAACCAAGAATTACTTTTAGATGTAATTTCATTTTAACAATAATGTTTTGTTCCTTTTCTTTTAATAAAAGTAAATAAATTCCTAAAAATAAGATCATTATAGAAAAAAATAAAACTAATGATTTAGTTTTTAAAGAGGCTGCGAAAATAGTACCAACAATAACTCCTAGTACAACAAACAGACCGTAATTCTTAACAATATCAAAATCTACAGCTTTAAATTTATGATGTGTTAGAACTGAAACTGTAGAAGTTGGTATTATAATTGCAAAGGAAGTTCCGACAGCAAGATGCATAACATATTGTGGATCAATTTCTAAAGAACCAAAAATGAAATATAAAAAAGGAACTGTTATCAGCCCTCCACCAATACCAAATAATCCAGCAACAAAACCAACAGGTATTGCTGTTAATGCCATTAACAAAATAATATAACTGTATTCGTTTGCTAAAATTGAATTAAGCAGAATTCCCTACTCTAGTGTCAACATTATTGTATTTAATTTTATCCATAATGTGATCGATTTTTTTCACATCAGCATCCCTAACACACATATTTTCACTTAAATACCTTTTCCAATAACTTGCACCTGTTTGACCATGAAATAAACCAAGAGTGTGTCTCATGATTTGATTTAATCTTGTTCCTTTTTTTAATTCTTCTTTCACATAAGGAATAAGTTGTTCAATTACATCTTGTCTAGTTGGAATATCGTCATTATTAAATATTTCCCTTTCAATGTCTGCAAGTAAATAAGGAGTATGATATGCAGCTCTTCCAATCATTACGCCATCAGTTTTTTCTAAAAGAGGTTTTATTTCATCCACTGAAGTTATTCCTCCATTTATTATAATCTCTTCATTCGGAAAATCTTCTTTTAATCTATACACATACTCATATTTTAAAGGTGGGATATTTAAATTTTGCTTAGGAGTAAATTTACCTAATATTGCTTTTCTTGCATGAATAATGAAAGTTTTAACTCCAGTAGCTTTTAAAGTAGAAATAAAACTATAAAAATTTTCATAATCTTCCACATCATCGTAACCAATTCTTGTTTTGATTGTCACTGGTAGTTTTGTAACTGATTGCATTTTATTTAAACAATCTGCTACTAAATTTGGTTCCTTCATTAAACATGCACCAAATCTATTTTTTTCCACTTTTTTACTAGGACAACCTAAGTTTAGATTAATCTCATCATAGCCAAAATCTTCGCCTATTTTAGTCGCTTCTGCTAAAAGTTTTGGAGAAGAGCCTCCTAATTGAAGCGCTACAGGTTTCTCATTGATATTAAACTCTAATAACTTTTTTTTGTCTCCCCTGATTATAGCTTCATCGACAACCATCTCTGTATAAAGAAGAGTATTTTTGGATATTATTCTAAGAAAAAATCGTTCATGACGATCTGTGCAATCCATCATAGGAGCAACTGATACTTTCCTATTCATGATATAACTTTATATTATTTTTTTATGAGTTTGAAGCATCAGTGTCGTCTGATGATACGTCTGCTTCTTGATTCTCTGATTCTGATACTTCATCTAAAGAAACTTCTCCTTGTTCATTCATGGTTTCTTCGCCTACTGAATTATCAACTTCTGCTGTAGCTGTTTCAGATAGCTCAGCTAAATCTTCTTTTGTTACTTGAATTTTTTCTGGAGTTTTTCTAGCTCTTTTAGATGGTAAAATTGGCGTACCACTTTTTGAAATTTCACCTTTGTATAAATTTTCAAAATCGTCACCTATTTCCTCATCATCCTCTATACCATCATCAATTTGCTCAACATGCTTTCTTAGTTTGTAAATAGCACTATCAGTTAAATCTGAAACTTTAATTTTTTCTTCTGCAATTTCTCTCAATGAAATAACGGTATTTTTATCGTTATCTCTATCAATTGTTGGTTCTATTCCTGCATTTAATTGAGTAGCTCTTTCTTTAGCAACTAATACTAACTCGTAAGGGCTCTCTACTTTATCAATACAGTCTTCTACGGTTACTCTTGCCATGGGGAGTATCTACACAGTGAGTCTTTAAAAATCAAGAGCTATTTTATAAATAATAAGGATTTAGCTTATTTTTAACCAAATAAAGAAGGATAATTGAGCCAAAGATATAAGTACCTGAAACAACGGCTATCTGTTCAATTGAAAAACCAACATCAATCAAAAATCCAAATAAAGCTGTACCAAAAGCTGTTGAAAATACCATCAGTGCAGTCGTTAACGCCTTTATAGATCCAATATATTTAACACCATAAATCTCAGCCCAAGTTGATGAACCAAGAACATTTGCCAAACCATTGGTTACTCCAAGTAAACCAAAAAATACAAACGAAGATAACGGTGCATTAAAATAGTAAAGAACTACAGTTGAAAAAAAAAGCGGTATATTCATATAAATTAATAATTTTCTGCTTGAAAATTTGTCAATTAAAAATCCAGCTACAAAAAGAGTAATTACCGATAAAATTGAATAAGCCATAAATGATTGTGCAATTACATAAGGCCCCCATTCTTTAGAAGAAGATATAAAAGACTGATAAACAAAGGATCCTGTTGCAATCCATGGCATGGCTAACATTGTCATGCAGATAATGTAAAATCTGTAATCTTTTAAAACTTCTATTCTTTTCCACTGCTTAATTTCTTTATTATTTTCTTCTACTTTAGACTCTTCTCTAGTATCAAGCTTAACCTCTTTAACTAAAATAAAAGTTGTAATAGGTAAAATAAGTATAACCAAAATAGATATTGAAACCCAAATATCTCTCCATTCTATAAAAGTTAATAAAAAAACAATTAAAACTGGCATTAAAAATTCAGCCAAAGACAATCCTAACCAACCAGTGCTTAAAGCTCTTCCTCTATTTTTTTCAAAAAAACGAGATATGGTTGTTGTAGCAGTATGGCTTGATAAACCTTGTCCTGCTAAACGCATCAAAAAAATTCCTATAAATAAAAAAATTACAGATGAAATTTTTGAAAATATAAAACAGGAAGCAGATAGAAAAATTATTACATAAGATGCAAACTTTAATATATTTACATCATCAATT
>CACBRW010000030.1 GCA_902541745.1 uncultured Pelagibacteraceae bacterium
AATTTTTATTGAATTTTTTATTCTTAATTGCTTGATTTCCTTTATTTTTAGCCTATAAGCACTGAACTTTCTCAGTAAAAATATTGTTAATACAATAAATAAACGAGGATTATTGAGCTTTTTTTGCTCAATTAGCTATTTTAAAAGTTGATATTTTAAGAAGAGAAGTGTGGACGGTTAAGGTTACCAAAATTTGTCGTACACACTTCAATAACATATAAATTTTATTCTTAGAATTTATATGGAAGCTAGTGTGCGCCGTTTTTAAACTTGAGAGTTTGATCATGGCTCAGAACGTACGCTGGCGGCACGCCTAACACATGCAAGTCGAACGAAGTAGCAATACTTAGTGGCAGACGGGTGAGTAACATGTAGGTATCTGCCCTTTGGCCTGGAATAACACGAGGAAACTTGTGCTAATACCGGATAAGTCTTTACGGAGAAAGCTTTATGCACCATTGGATGAGCCTGCACTTGATTAGTTTGTTGGTGGGGTAATGGCCTACCAAGACTGTGATCAATAGCTGATTTGAGAGGATGATCAGCCACATTGGGACTGAGACACGGCCCAAACTCCTACGGGAGGCAGCAGTGGGGAATCTTGCACAATGGAGGAAACTCTGATGCAGCGATGCCGCGTGAGTGAAGAAGGCCTTTGGGTTGTAAAGCTCTTTCGTCGGGGAAGAAAATGACTGTACCCGAATAAGAAGGTCCGGCTAACTTCGTGCCAGCAGCCGCGGTAATACGAAGGGACCTAGCGTAGTTCGGAATTACTGGGCTTAAAGAGTTCGTAGGTGGTTGAAAAAGTTGGTGGTGAAATCCCAGAGCTTAACTCTGGAACTGCCATCAAAACTTTTCAGCTAGAGTATGATAGAGGAAAGCAGAATTTCTAGTGTAGAGGTGAAATTCGTAGATATTAGAAAGAATACCAATTGCGAAGGCAGCTTTCTGGATCATTACTGACACTGAGGAACGAAAGCATGGGTAGCGAAGAGGATTAGATACCCTCGTAGTCCATGCCGTAAACGATGTGTGTTAGACGTTGGAAATTTATTTTCAGTGTCGCAGCGAAAGCGATAAACACACCGCCTGGGGAGTACGACCGCAAGGTTAAAACTCAAATGAATTGACGGGGACCCGCACAAGTAGTGGAGCATGTGGTTTAATTCGAAGATACGCGCAGAACCTTACCAACACTTGACATGTTCGTCGCGACTTTAAGAGATTAAAGTTTTCGGTTCGGCCGGACGAAACACAGGTGCTGCATGGCTGTCGTCAGCTCGTGTCGTGAGATGTTGGGTTAAGTCCCGCAACGAGCGCAACCCTCACTTTTAGTTGCCATCATTAAGTTGGGCACTCTGAAAGAACTGCCAGTGATAAGCTGGAGGAAGGTGGGGATGACGTCAAGTCCTCATGGCCCTTACGTGTTGGGCTACACACGTGCTACAATGGTATCTACAACAGGAAGCAAAACCGCGAGGTTAAGCAAATCCTTAAAAGATACCTCAGTTCGGATTGCACTCTGCAACTCGAGTGCATGAAGCTGGAATTACTAGTAATCGTGGATCAGCGTGCCACGGTGAATGCGTTCCCGGGTCTTGTACACACCGCCCGTCACACCATGGGAGTTGGTTCTACCTTAAGGCAAGGTTTCAAACCCTTGACCACGGTATAGTCAGCGACTGGGGTGAAGTCGTAACAAGGTAGCCGTAGGGGAACCTGCGGCTGGATTACCTCCTTTCTAAGGATGAGTGAAAATAAAATTTCATTCTAAATAATACACAGGATAATGTTGACCGTCCTCATTTCTCTTCTTAAAACAGTGTTTCTCTTGCATGGGGGCCGGTAGCTCAGTTGGTTAGAGCACACCCTTGATAAGGGTGGGGTCGAAAGTTCGAGTCTTTCTCGGCCCACCAATTTAAGATCATGGGGGATTAGCTCAGCTGGGAGAGCGCCTGATTTGCATTCAGGAGGTCAGCGGTTCGATCCCGCTATCCTCCACCAAACACTTAGTTATATAAAATCGTAAATAAAATTAATTAATATCAATATCTATATCCGAACATTAGAAATGTTATTAACTAATGTTCAAATAAAAATTTGATTCTACACAGAATTTTTTTCTGTGCATAAGTCAAGCGTTTAAGGGCGTGTAGTGGATGCCTTGGCACTGAAAGCCGATGAAGGACGTGATATACTGCGATAAGTTTCGGGGAGCTGTATGTAAGTTTTGATCCGAAAATTTCCGAATGGGGAAACCCACCATTTTATATGGTACTTTAAACTGAATACATAGGTTTAAAGAGACAACCTGGAGAACTGAAACATCTAAGTAACCAGAGGAAAAGAAATCAATTGAGATTCCGTTAGTAGTGGCGAGCGAACGCGGACTAGGCCAGCAGTTTTGTTAAAAAAATTTGAATAGTTTGGAAACACTAACCATAGAGGGTGATAGTCCCGTATGAGTAATGTTTAACAAAATTCTTGAGTAAAGCGGGACACGTGAAATCCTGCTCGAATATAGGGGGACCACCCTCTAAGCCTAAATACTCTTCAGTGACCGATAGTGAACTAGTACCGTGAGGGAAAGGTGAAAAGAACCCCTATTAGGGGAGTGAAATAGAACCTGAAACCGCATGCCTACAATCAGTCGAAGCTCTTTTTAGAGTGACGGCGTACCTTTTGTATAATGGGTCAGTGACTTAATTTATTAAGCAAGCTTAAGCCATCTAGGTGTAGGCGCAGCGAAAGCAAGTCTTAATAGGGCGATTAGTTTAATGAATTAGACCCGAAAACGAATGAGCTTACCATGAGCAGGTTGAAAGTAAGGTAACACTTACCGGAGGACCGAACCAGTTGACGTTGAAAAGTCTTTGGATGACTTGTGGTAAGGGGTGAAAGGCCAACCAAATTCGTAGATAGCTGGTTTTCCGCGAAAACTATTTAGGTAGTGCGTTGAATAAATAGACATTTAGAGGTAGAGCACTAAATGGGCTAGGGGGAAGAGATTCTTACCAAACCTAATAAAACTCCGAATGCTAAATGTTGTTCTTCAGCAGACAGACTGTGGGTGCTAAGGTCCATGGTCGAGAGGGAAAGAGCCCAGACCACCAGATAAGGTCCCCAAATTATGATTAAGTGTGAAAGGATGTGGAAATTCCTTAACAGCCGGGAGGTTGGCTTAGAAGCAGCCATCCTTTAAAGATAGCGTAACAGCTCACCGGTCTAATAGAGTTTCTGCGCCGAAGATGTAACGGGGCTAAAATCATATACCGAATCTGTGGATTTGTAATTTTCTTGAAAATTATAACTGGTAGCGGAACGTTCTGTAAGCCTGCGAAGGGATACCTGTGAGGGATCCTGGAGGTATCAGAAGTGCGAATGCTGACATAAGTAACGATAAAAGAAGTGAAAAACTTCTTCGCCGAAAATCCAAGGGTTTCTGCGCAAGGTTAATCCGCGCAGAGTTAGTCGGCACCTAAGGCGAGGGCGAAAGCCGTAGTCGATGGAAATAAGGTTAATATTCCTTAACCAGATGGTAGTGACGGATCTTGTAAGTTGTAAGTTCTTAATGGATTGAACTTGCCGCGAAAAGGTTCCAAGAAATAGCTCCATCATTAGACCGTACCCTAAACCGACACAGGTGGATTAATAGAGTATATTTAGGCGCTTGAGAGAATGATGTTGAAGGAACTCGGCAAAATACTTCCGTAACTTCGGGATAAGGAAGACCTTTTTGTAGGCAACTATAAGAGGGTGGCACAAGCCAGGGAGAAGCGACTGTTTATCAAAAACACAGGGCTCTGCTAACACGTAAGTGGATGTATAGGGTCTGACGCCTGCCCGGTGCTGGAAGGTTAATGCGGTTGGTGCAAGCTAACTTCTGAAGCCCCAGTAAACGGCGGCCGTAACTATAACGGTCCTAAGGTAGCGAAATTCCTTGTCGGGTAAGTTCCGACCTGCATGAATGGCGTAACGATTTCTCCGCTGTCTCCAACATCAACTCAGTGAAATTGAATTCTCCGTGAAGATGCGGAGTTCGCGTAGTTAGACGGAAAGACCCCGTGCACCTTTACTGCAACTTTACATTGGTATTAGGAAAAACATATTTAGCATAGGAGGGAGACATTGAAGCAAAGGCGTTAGCTTTTGTGGAGTCGTCAGTGAAATACCTCTTTTGTTTTTCTTGATATCTAACTGATAGCCGTTATCCGGCATCAAGACATTGTATGGTGGGTAGTTTGACTGGGGCGGTCGCCTCCCAAATAGTAACGGAGGCGTGCGAAGGTAGGCTCAGAACGGTCAGAAATCGTTCGTAGAGTGCAATGGCATAAGCCTGCCTGACTGTGAGACTGACAAGTCGAGCAGAGACGAAAGTCGGTCATAGTGATCCGGTGGTTCTGAGTGGAAGGGCCATCGCTCAACGGATAAAAGGTACGCCGGGGATAACAGGCTGATACTGCCCAAGAGCTCATATCGACGGCAGTGTTTGGCACCTCGATGTCGGCTCATCACATCCTGGGGCTGGAGCAGGTCCCAAGGGTTTGGCTGTTCGCCAATTAAAGTGGTACGTGAGCTGGGTTCAGAACGTCGTGAGACAGTTCGGTCCCTATCTGCTATGCGTGTAGAAGAATTGAGAGGAGTTGACCCTAGTACGAGAGGACCGGGTTGAACATACCACTGGTGGACCGGTTGTAGCGCCAGCTGCAGTGCCGGGTAGCTAAGTATGGACGAGATAACTGCTGAAAGCATCTAAGCGGGAAACTCACCTCAAAACTAGTTCTTCCTATAGAGCCGTGGTAGACCACCACGTTGATAGGCTGGATGTGGAAGCGCAGCAATGTGTGCAGCTGACCAGTACTAATAGCTCAATTGGCTTGATTTATGCACTGAAAAAAATTTTATTAAATTATAAATATTGAAATTTAATTAACTTAACTCCAATTCTTTAATACAATCCCATTTATATGAGAAACAAACGTCACCTTTGGTCTTTTAAAAATTTTGAAAATCAATTTGACAAACATATTCTTAACTCAATACCTGGTTATAGTGAGTCTTGGTGGTATAGCATAAATTTATCAAAAAGTTTTATAAGCAATAAGACTGTTATCTATGATCTTGGTTGTTCAACAGGGAAAAAAACAAATCTAATTTATAAAAATTTAAAAGATTTAAAATCACTTGAAGTTATAGGAGTTGATATAGAAAAATCTATGATTAATTATGCAAACAAAAAATACTCAAATAAACAAACTAAATTTAAAAAATGTAATTTAGATAAATTGAACTTTAAAAAAACAAATATTTTCTTTTGTATGTTTACATTTAACTTCTTAAGTAGAGAAGAAAGATTTAAAATTCTAAAAAAAATGTACAAATCTCTTAAAGAAGGCGGGGCTATTTTTTACGCAGACAAAGTAATAGATGAAAATTCTTCTGTTGAAGTCTTGCTAAATCAAATTCATTCTTTGTGGAAACAAAATAAATTTTCCGCGAGCCAAATTCTTCAAAAACAAGAACAAATAAGAGGCATAATGCAACCAATAAAAGAGAATGAGCTTAATAAATTATTTAAAAAAACGGGTTTTAAAAAAAATTTAATATTAAAAAATTTAAATTTTAATTTTTATCTTTTGACTAAGAATTAATTTTTTTTAAAACAATTAATTTGCTAACACCCAACTGATTTATTATAGGTATATCTGATATTAAATCATCAATTTTGCTTAATTTTTGGTCTAAACTTTTGCTACATCTTAAAGGTAAAAAATTATGCAAATAACCATTATTGCTAATCTTAATAATTTTATAGTTTTTGAATATTTTTTTTATTTGATTGTCGGAAAATCCTTTTTTTGCAACTTGTGCTCCAAATTTATATCCAAATATTCCAAAAATTATTTGGATTAATCTTATTAAGATAAACTGAGGAGAAAAAATATTCATAGTAACGATAATAATTTTAGATTTATTATTTGAACAGTTGTTAATTAATTTTTCAAAGTTTTTTGTATTTACTCTGTGCATAACATTAATAGATATAATATTATTAAATTTTTTTTTAACTTTAAATTTTTCTAAATCTTTTACTAAAAATTTTATTTTTTTATTATGTTTTTTTTTAGCTATTTGAATAAGCTTATTAGAAATATCGACTGCCAATATATATCTATCAAAATTTTTTATATTTTTAAAAAAATCTCCGTTACCTGTTCCTAAATCAATAATAGACCCATTAGATAATTTTTTTGAAACTTTTCTGTAGTTATATGCCTTCAATTTACCTATAAAAGTTTCTGATTGAGTATACTCGTAACTGCTAGCAATTTTATTATAAGCTATTTTTTGATCATATGACGAACTCATAAAATAAAACTAAATTATATTTATCTTATTTTTTCTTAATTTTTCCCATTCATTATCGTCTGGGAAATCAAGCTTCTTTTTTGACTTTATAGAAGAAGATATCTTGAATTTTGTTTTGATACATTGCTTAATTAAATTAGGAATAGTTTCATAACAATTTAATTGATTTTCAAATACAGACATTTTGTAATCAATCATTATTTTTTTTTGTGATATCATTTTTCCACTATCTATTTTTTTTCCTACAGCATGGATTGTTACACCAGTAAATTTCTCTTTATTTGCCATTTGTTGAAACATTGTCCAAATTCCAGGGTATTTAGGCAGCAGAGATAAATGAATATTAATTATTTTATTTTTGTATTTAGATAAAAGGTTTTTTTTAAAAATTTGTCCACCTGTATTTATTATTATTGAATAATTTTTTTTTATCAATTTATTGATCATTTTTTTTTCTGACAAGTCAACATCTAAGATTGAATTTAGCTTATTTTCATTAATTATTTTCTTAATTGAAAAATATTTTATTTTTTTTTTTAAAAAAAAATTACAAAAAGGTGGATGAATTTTTAATAAAAATAATTTAAATATTTCATTAAATTTTAATTTAGCTATGTTATTTAATAAATATTTCTCTGATGAAGATTTTTTAAATTTTTGGAGAACAATGACTCTCTCAATATAAAACTCACTTTTTTTTAACGCTCTATAAATACTATTTAAAAACGAGGGTTGAAAGTAATTGTCATTAGCTATAATTATTAAAATTGGTAATTTCATTCTATGTATTTAAACTTCCATAATAATATATCTGACTCAAAAAAAAAATACATACCATCATCTTTTTTTTTTAACGAAAAATGGATAAGCGTAATTGAAAAAAGTTTTGAATTTAAAATAAGATACTTAATTTTTAAAAGGGGTAAAAAATATACTATTTTACCTTTTGTAAAAATAGATTTTTTATTTAAAAAAATTTATATTTCTTTTCCTTTTAGCTTCAATATTAATTTAAGTACTGCTGAGGAAAAAATAATTATAGAAAAAATTTTAAATATAAAAGATAAAAATACAGAAATTATTGTAAAATCAAATTTTTTAAATTTTAATAAAAATTTCAGATATTTTAAAAGTAAATTTAATTATTATGTTGTAAATTTAAATGAAAATATATCAAATTCTTTTTCGTCAAATATTAAAAGATCTATAAAAAAAAATAATAATATAACATTCAAATTTGTAAATAAGATTAATTCTCATGGCTTTAATTTGTTTTTTGAAAATTATATTTTATCGTCAAAAAGACTTGAAACATTTTTTTATCCTAGGTCCTTTTTTTTTAATTTATTTAATGAATGTAAAAATAATTTTTATTTATTAAATGCTTATAATGGTTCAGAATATTTAGGAGGTCATTTGATATTATTAGATAAAAAAAATTCACAAGCGATTTATTTTTGCTCCTCTAAATCCGAGAGTGGGAGAAAAATAAGCATTGATAAATCATTACTTAATTTTTCAATGAATTACTGTTTTAAAAAAAAATATAATTTATTTAATTTAGGTAAGGTAAGTAAAAAAGATATCGGACTAAACAGATTTAAAAGGGAATTAGGTGGACAAAAAAAAAATTTAAATTATTTGTCTTTAAAACATAAAAATTATGCAATTTTAGATAAAAACTCTTTAACTAAAGATTTAGTTAAATGGTTTATAAAAAATACTCCCATAAAAATATATATTATGTTCAATAATATATTTTTTAGATTTTTATCAATTTATTAATTTAGTTTTTGTAAAATATATGAAAATTTTTCAATTATTTCTTTTTTAATAGTAGGATGGTTGGGTAAACATAATAAGTTTTTTTCAATAAAAGATGAATTTACCATATTGTCAGTTTTATATTTTTTTAAATATTGAATGTTAGAACAATTAAAATAATAATATCTTCTAACATCAAGTTTAAATTTCTCAATTTTTTTTAAAAATTTGA
>CACBRW010000031.1 GCA_902541745.1 uncultured Pelagibacteraceae bacterium
CGCTAACAAAATGGTAGGTCAAAACTTAAAAACTATAAAGAAAACAAAAGAAAAAGCTTCAACAGATCAGCTCATAAGAATTACAAATCTTAACTTTATAAGTGAGGATCCTTTTGAAACAAATTTAAGTGATATTAATTTTTCTGTTAATCGAGGTGAATGTTTGGGAATTGCTGGAATATCAGGAAATGGTCAAAGCGAATTGTTTCAGGTATTAAGTGGTGAAATTATATCTGATAAGAATTCTATAGAATTTAATAAAAATTATATTGGAGATTTAAATCCTCAAGAGAGAAGAGAATATTTGATGGCCTTCTCTCCGGAGGATAGGCTTGAACAGGCTGCTATTCCACAAATGGCAATTTTTGAAAATGTAGCTCTAAATAATTTTAAATCCTCAAATTTTTTTAATAATGGATTGATAAATGAAAGCAAAATTAAAGAGCACTCGAAAAAAATAATTTCAGACTTTAATGTAAATACTGACAACATAGATTTAAAAAGCCAATTTTTGTCCGGAGGTAATCTTCAAAAATTAATAATTGGAAGAGAATTAATTACATCTCCAGATTTGCTAATTTGTTTTAATCCTACATGGGGTCTAGATGTTGGGGCCATTAATTATATCCATGAAACATTAATTAAAATAAATGAACAAAATAAATCAATAATATTAATATCAACAGACACGGACGAGTTATTAAAATTAAGTGATAAAATTTCAGTGATTCATAAAGGAAAATTATCAAATATAATGAATGCTGAAGAGGTTACCTCCGAGAAACTTGGGATACTCATGGGAGGAGGAAATTGATTAAAATTGTAAAAAGAGATCAGCCGTCAAAAACTATATTTTTCTTTACACCGGTCCTAGCTATTTTTCTAACCTTAGTAGCGGGAGGTCTAATATTTTTTATTTTAGGTTTTAAACCATTTGAAGCTCTTAAATTTTTTTTCATAGTTCCAATTGCAGATAAATATGGTTTTAGCGAGTTACTATTAAAAGCCACACCACTTTGTTTAATAGCAATTGGTTTATCTTTTTGTTTTAAAAGTAATAATTGGAATATTGGAGCAGAAGGTCAATTAACTTTTGGGGCTATAGTTTCTGGTGGAGTTGCTTTGTTATTTTATGATCAAGAAGGTTTCTATATTCTACCAATAGTAATATTAGCTGGAGCAATCGGTGGTATAATATATGCATCAATACCTGCAATATTAAAAACTTACTTCAATACAAATGAAATATTAGTAAGTCTGATGTTGGTTTATGTTTCAAAATTAATTTTAGATTATCTTGTTGTTGGTCCTTGGAGTAATCCAGAGGGATTTAATTTTCCTGAAACTAGACAGTTCAGCGAGTCCGCAAGACTTCCTTTATTATTTGAAGGACTTAGAATTCATGCAGGAATATTTTTAGCATTAGCTGCAGTAGTTATTAGTTGGTTTGTTTTTTATAAAACATATTTGGGTTTCCAAATGAAAGTTTCTGGTTTTAGTTTAAAGACTGCAAAATATGCAGGCTACAAAGGTAAAAAAATGATTATCCTGGTTTTTTTAATAAGTGGGGCCTGCGCAGGTCTTGCAGGCGTAGGAGAAATAACTGGACCTATTGGTCAGCTTCATAGGGAAGTATCTCCAGATTATGGATTTACAGCAATTATTGTAGCATTTTTAGGTCGTTTACATCCTGTGGGAATAATTTTTGCATCTCTAGTTGTTGCAATTACATATCTGGGTGCTGAAACAGCACAAATATTTATGCAAATACCTAAATATACAGGTCAGGTTTTTCAAGGGATGATTTTATTTTTTCTTCTTGCTTCTGACTATTTACTCTTTTTCAAATTTAAATTTATAGGTTCAAAAAAATGATCATCGATATTAATTTTGTTGGACTAATAATTGCATCAATAATGGCTTCTGCAGTTCCATTGATTTTAGCGTCTTGTGGTGAACTAATTACAGAAAGATCGGGAGTTCTAAATCTTGGTGTTGAAGGAATGATGATCATTGGAGCTATTTCAGGCTTTGCATTAATGACAATTACCGGAAGTTTGATTATAGCAGTTTTTGGAGCAATGTTAGCTGGAGTTTTAATTTCAACAATTTTTGCATTTCTTACCCAAACATTAATTACAAATCATGTCGCTACTGGTTTGGCTCTAACTATTTTTGGAATAGGGATTTCCGCAATGATTGGAAAAAACTTTGTGGGTATTCCTGGAAAAGAGTTTCCTGTTTTGTTTGAAGGTTTAAAAGATACCATACCGCTTTTAAGTCCAATATTATTTGGTCATTCAATAGTTTTTTATTTTGCATTTGCCCTACCCTTCATAACTAGCTACTTTTTAAAAAAAACTAAAATTGGATTAATTGTTAGAGCTGTAGGAGACTCGCCTGAGTCTGCCTCTAATCAAGGAATAAATGTAAGGTTAGTTCGTTACGCTTGTATACTTTATGGAGGCGCAATGTGTGGACTTGCAGGTGCATATTTATCCATGATTTATACTCCTCAGTGGATTGAAAATATGACAGGTGGTAGGGGCTGGATTGCACTTGCGCTAGTGGTTTTCTCAACGTGGAACCCTATTAAAATTTTAATCGGTGCGTTGATTTTTGGTGGATTGACCATTATTCAATTTCATATGCAAGCAATCGGGGTAAGAATTCCTGTTCAATTTTTAACAGCCCTGCCTTACATAGTAACAATAATAGTTTTAGTTGTAATTTCTCGTGATAGTAGAAAAATAAGACTAAGTACTCCTAGTTCCTTGGGGAAATCTTTTCATAAAGACAATTAATTTTAAAATAATCATTTTTTTTTAGATAATTTAATTTAAGTTTAATTAATAAAAAAATCAAAAGGGGAAATAAATTTATGCATAAATTTTTAATTCGTTCTTTCGTCTCTTCTTTAGTTTTATTATTTACATTAACTGTGGCTGCGGTTGCAAAAGATGTCAAAGCAGCATTTGTTTATATTGGTCCGACTGGTGACCATGGATGGACTTATCAGCATGATGTAGGTAGAAAAGCTGTTGAAGCTGCCGGATTTAAAACAACATACGTGGAAGGTGTTCCAGAAAGTGCTGATGCTGAAAGGGTTCTTAGACAATTAGCTAATTCTGGTCATGACATAATCTTTACAACTAGCTTTGGATACATGAATCCTACTAACAAAGTCGCAAAAGAGTTTCCAAATGTAAAATTTGAACATGCTACTGGTTATAAAAGAGAGCATCCAAATGTTGCTACTTACGCAGCTAGATTCTATGAAGGTAGAACTATTTTGGGAACAATTGCTGGAACTATGACTAAATCTAATGTAATTGGTTATGTTGCATCTTTTCCAATACCCGAAGTAATAAGAGGTATCAATTCATTTACTTTAGCAGCTCAAAAAGTTAACCCAAATATCAAAACTAAAATAGTTTGGGCTTTCACTTGGTACGATCCAGGTAAAGAAGCAGAAGCAGCAAAAGCTTTAATTGATCAAGGTGCTGATGTAATTGCTCAACATACAGATAGTACTGCTATTGTTCAAATGGCTGAAAAAGCAGGAGTATATGCTTTTGGACAAGCGAGTGATATGGATAAGTTTGCACCGAAGGCTGTATTAACTTCAGTTGAAAATAACTGGGGACCATATTATGTCGATAGAGTTAAAGCTGTTGCAAATGGTACATGGAGTCAAAAAGATACATGGCACGGTATAGGAGACGGCATGGTAGTAATCTCTGGTTTAGATTCTCAAATGCCTAGTGACCTACAAGCAAAAGTTAAAAAACTTCAAGCAGATTTAGCATCTGGTAAAGTTCATTCTTTCACTGGACCAATTTATGACCAAAAAGGAAATTTAATGGTTGCAGAAGGGAAAACTGCAGATGATGGTATGCTAGCAGGTATGATGACTTATGTTAAAGGTGTCGAAGGAGATATACCTAAGTAAGCTGTTAAACTTAAAAAAATTTAAAAGGCCGGTTTTTTTAACTGGCCTTTTTTATATTTGATGTTTTTTTTTAATTTCATCAATTCTTAATTCTTCATAAATTTCAAAAGGCTGCACGATCCAAGGATCACCAGTAAGTCTTTTTGCACAAAAATCTGGTTCAAATGTTGATTTCTTTTTTTTAAACAACGTAGCAGTTTTAATATCCTCTATTTTATCTTTTATCGGTTCATATTTTTTTAACCAGTCTATACTTTTATTGAAAGTTATTCCTGTATCAGATAAATCATCACATAAAAGTATTTTACCACCCATGTTAGGTGCTATAGAACTCATTTCCCTTGAAAAAACAATATCGCCCTGCTCATCTTCTACTCCTTTACCACTATAAGATTCAACTGCAAGATATGCACATTTTAATTTAAATATTCTACTTAATACATCTATCATTGGAGCTGCTCCACGCATTATGCCAATGAGTATTGTTGGTTTATATCCACTTTCGTCAATTTTAATTGCTAGCTTTTCAACAGTCTTGTTGTACTCGTCCCAACTAACAATCATTTTTTCTGTCATAATTTTTTAATATCTATTTATTTAAATAATAAAACTAAAACTGCAAGAACGATAAGTGCAATTATTGAAGATATTAAAATATACAACCTATGAATGTTTCTTCCTCTTAAATTAAAATAATGACGTGCTACTCCTGTGATTACTGCTAATGCACATAATATTAGCCAATTATATTGATGATAAACTAAGAAACTAGAGTGTCCAGAAAGCATTATAAACAATACTAAAAAAGTGGAATAATTATTATGAATTGATCTCTGTTTAGCTGCTAGAGATAAACTCATATCAAATTTTTCACCTCTTTCACTACTACTGATTATGTTCATTTGATTGGGTATAATTACTGTAAAAACATTACCAAACATATTGGTTCCTATAATTAGTCCCACACTTAAAATTGCAAATTTTGGTCCAAACAATTTTGTTAAACCAAAAGAAACGGCTGCTAATAAAATAATTGCTGTAGATATAAATAGTACATTATTTTCAATCAATTTCGATTTACACAATAGATCATATATAAACCAAAAAATAATTAATGATAAAAGTGAGATAATAATGGCGTAACTAGGAGGCATTAACAGGACACGTTTATCAACCATTAATACACCAGCATTATAATAATAAATTACAACTAAGAGCAACATTCCTGTAACAAAAGTTAGGTAACTTTGCCATTTAAAAATTACTAATCTATTTAAATAATCCTGTGGTGGTGAAGTTTTTAACCTTGTCAGTTTATAAAAAAAACCAGAATGCATCAGATATCCTTCTCCATCGACATCATCGCTTGTTATGTTTTTATTTAAATTATTGTCTAAGTAATTAAATAAAAAACTATTACCTACCCATAATATTGCAAATACTACATGGCCCCATCTTAAAATAACCTCTAACCATTTTATTGTATAAGGTAAGAATTCCATCAGTATTTTATTTTATCTACCTTATTATCCCAGATTTCAAATGCTTTTAAAGCTTCTTCTCTAAGCATTTGCACCATTTTAATTTTCCTATCATCAATTTTTTTTGGAATTTCTGAATAAATAAAAGAGTCATCAAAATCTATATTTTTTGCATCTTCTCTAGTGTTTGCATAATATATTTTATCTAATCTTGACCAGTAAATTGCTGAAAGACACATCGGGCAAGGTTCACATGATGTATAAATCTCACATCCAGAAAGATCAAAAGTATTTAAATTTTTACAGGCCTCTCGAATTGCTACTATTTCTCCATGAGCAGTTGGATCATTTGTAGAAGTAACTTTGTTAGAGCCCTCTGCAATAATCTTTTGATCCTTGACTATAACACTTCCAAACGGACCACCTATAGTATTCGCACTTTTTATTGAAAGTTCAATGGCTTTTGCCATAAATTTTTTTTTATCTTCCATTTTTTTTTTTTATTTTATTTTTAATTTTGTTAATACTCATTAAAATTCTTTCAGGTGTTGCTGGAGCATTAAGTTCTGGTGCAAACTGATAATTTCCAACAGAAGCAACTGCATCTTTAATTGCATAAAAGACACTCATGGCTAACATTAGAGGAGGTTCACCTGTTGTCTTTGCTTTATTAACAACTTTTTCTTTATTTATTCCCTCTTTAAAAATTTCTACGTTAAATTTTTTTGGAATATCACTTACAGCAGGTATTTTATAAGTTGATGGAGAGAAAGTTGTAATCTGGCCGTTTGATTTCCAATTAAGTTCTTCAATTGTTAACCAACCTTGTCCTTGAACAAAGCCCCCTTCGATCTGACCTAATTCCAGGGCAGGATTTATTGGTTTTCCTGCATCATGCAAAATATCAACTCTTTCTAGGATATTTTCACCAGTCAGTGTATCTATAGTAACTTCTGAAACAGCTGCACCATAACAAAAGTAATAAAATGGTCTTCCTCTAAATTTTTTTTTATCAAAGTTTATTTTTGGTGTTGAATAAAATCCTGAGGATGAAAGAGAAATTCTATTTAAATATGCTTCTTGAATAATAGTTTTAAATTCAAATTGTCTGTTTCCAAATATTATATATTGATCCTTATAAATTGCTTCTTGATTGTAGATCTTATATTTTTTTTTAATAAATTTTTCTAAATTTAGTTTAATTTTTGCCACTGCGTTTAACGCTGCAGCACCATTAAGGTCTGTGGTTGAAGATGCAGCACTAGCTGAGGTATTTGGAACCTTTGCTGTATTTGTGGATGAAATATGTACTAAATTATATGGTAATCCTAGAGAATTAGCCACTAGTTGAGCTATTTTTGTGTGAGTTCCTTGACCCATTTCTATACCACCGTGGTTCAAATATACACTTCCATCTGTATAAATATGAACTAAAGCTCCAGCTTGATTTAAATGAATTGTTGTAAATGAAATCCCAAATTTTAATGGTGTAATAGCTATACCCTTTTTTTTAAATTTATTTTTTTCATTGAATTTTTTTATATCTAAATATCTTTTCTTATAATTAGATTTATTTTCTAAATTTTTAAATATTTCATTAATCACATTATCTTCAATAGTCATTCCATAGTGTGTTACATTTTTTTTATCTTTTTGATAAAAATTTTTCTTTCGAACTTCAATTGGATCTATTTTTAAATACCTTGAAATATTATCTATAATATTTTCTATAGCCATCATTCCTTGATTTCCACCAAAGCCTCTAAATGCAGTTGAAGTTGGAATATTTGTCTTACATAAATTATTTGTCACCTCGATATCTGATATGTAATACGCATTGTCTATATGAAGCAGAGCTCTTTCATTTATTGCTGCTGATAAATCAGGCGACATTCCACAATTTGATGACAAGTTAATTTTTAATCCTTCAATAATTCCTTCGTCATTAAATCCAACTTCGTATTCAGACAAAAATTCATGCCTTTTACCAGTCAAAATTATATCGTCGTCTCTATCTAGTCTTAATTTTACAGGCTGACCTGTTTTTTTTGACAACAAAGCACAAATACATGCAGTCATGAAATTTGTCTCTTTCCCTCCAAAACCACCTCCAATTCTTCTTACTTCAACATTTATTGAATTACTTTTTTGATTAAACATTTTTGCAATTAATTGTTGTGTCTCAGAAGGATGTTGTGTTGAACTATAAACTAAAAAGTTATCATCTTCTTTAGGTATAACAAAAGCTGCCTGACCCTCTAAATAAAAGTGTTCTTGACTTCCAGTTGTAAAATTCCCTTTCAAATTATTTTTTGAATTTTTTATTTTCTTAGAAGGGTTTCCTTTTTTTATTTTTCTAGGCTTAAATAAAAACTGTTTTTTATTTAAAGCATCTTTAATTGTGATAACTGGTTTTAAATCTTTATAGGTAATTTTGGCCTTTAATACTGCTTTTCTTGCAAGTTCAGTACTTGTAGCAGCCACAGCAAACAATGGTTGACCAAAAAACTCAACTTTTTTATCTGGAAATATCGGATCGCCATCAAAAACAGGACCTACATCATTCCTTCCGGGTATATCACTTTGAGTAACTATTGATATTATCCCTTCACTTTTTTTTACATCACTTAAGTCTATTTTTTTGATTATTGCATGAGCTTTTTTACTAAAACCAATAGCACCATAAATTGTATTTTTTGGTTCATTAATGTCGTCGGTATATTCAGCGTATCCACTTACATGCTTATAAGCACTATCATGCGGTCTTACATCATGAATATAATTCTCTTTGCTCATTTAA
>CACBRW010000032.1 GCA_902541745.1 uncultured Pelagibacteraceae bacterium
CGATTCCCATTCCTAAACCAATGCATTGAGTAGCAAGAGCGTATTTCTTTTTCTCTCTTTTCAATAGTTGTGCGGCTTTACCTGTGATCCTAGCGCCTGTAGCACCTAAAGGGTGCCCTAGTGCAATTGCACCACCATCTAAGTTTACTTTTTTAATATCTATTTCTAAGTCCTTGATACAAGCAAGTGATTGAGAGGCAAAAGCTTCATTAAGTTCAACAATATCTATATCTTTAATTGAAAGTTTTGCTCTTTCTAAAGCTTTTCTAGTAGCTGAAATTGGACCTAGTCCCATAAAATTTGGATCACAACCCTCTACCGCAGTTGATTTTATTCTTCCAAGAATTTCTAAACTATTTTCTTTAGCAAAATTTTCTTCACATATAAGTGTTACAGCAGCACCATCTGTTAATGGAGATGAAGTTGCGGCTGTTACAGTTCCATTTTCATCAAATGCTAATTTTAAACTATCTAATTTTTCCATTGTGCTATTAGGCCTGATATTTTCATCAGTTTCATAATCACCTATTTTAGTAATCTCAGTAATAAATTTTCCTTTTTGCTGTGCCTCATTTGCTTTTCGATGACTTTCTAATGAGAACTGTTGTTGCTCTGTTCTTGAAATATTATATTTTTTTGCAACATTCTCTGCAGTAATACCCATTGATAAATATAAATGTGGATTTTGTTTTTCTTCATCTGAGTTAGGATAAGGTAAAGGATCAAAGCCAGTTTTAACTCTTGTCATGCTTTCTACACCTCCACAAATGAATGCTTTGCCCGAACCCATTGCTATTTTTCCTGCAGCAATATGAATTGCTTCCATAGAAGATCCACACCATCTATCGACAGACATTCCTGGCACTCTTATGTCTAAGTCTGATAAAAAAGTTACCAATCTTCCAATATTAAAACACTGCTCACCAACCTGAAACGCACATCCTATAACAACATCTTCAATTTCTTTTGGATTAATTTTTGATTGTGAAACAAGGTTTTTTATTACTTCAGCTAGAAGATTAACAGATTTTACTTCAATTAATTTACCCTTATTAGCCATTGCAAAAGGTGATCTAGAGTAACCAGCTATTACTGAATTGTACATTTTTCTCTTTAATATTATGTTAATTTATATAGCTTACCAATTTAATTAATCAGGAAATTTGTCTTATTTCAAGTTTTTGATTAATTTTTTAAAAGTTTGCTAATTATGGATATAAAAAAAGTAGTTGTTATCGGATCTGGTACGATGGGTAGTGGAATTGCAGCACACCTTTGTAATGCCAATGTACCAGTAACTCTTCTAGATTTAACAACAGAAATATCAGAAAAGGCTAGAGATAGAATTCATAAATCAAGACCCCCATTACTTTTAGATAAAAGTAAAATTGAAAATATTAAAGTTGGGAACATTGATGATAATTTTGATGTAGTGAAAGAAGCTGATTGGGTTGTTGAAGCTGTTGTTGAAAGAATTGATATAAAACATAATATTTATGAAAAAATATTTAAGAATAGAAAACAGGGAGCAATTGTTTCATCAAACACTTCGTCTATCCCAATAAAAGTTTTGTCAGAAAAATTAACTGAAGAAGAAAAAAAAGATTTTTGTATAACTCATTTTTTTAATCCGGTTAGATACATGGGATTGTTAGAAATTGTTAAGAATGAGAATAATGATTTAAATAAAATTAATTCTCTTAAAAAATTCTGTGAAATTGAATTAGGTAAAGGGGCTATTGTTTGTAATGATACACCTGGTTTCTTGGGAAATAGAATAGGTGTTTATGCAATGCAGGTAGCAATGACTGAAGCATTCAAGATGAAATTATCAATTGAAGAAGCTGATGCAGTGTTTGGAAGACCAATGGGTATACCTAAAACAGGAGTTTTTGGCTTATATGACCTAATCGGAATTGATTTGATGGCTGATGTTTTAAAAAGTTTTATTAAAGAGCTTTCTGAAAATGATGAATTCCAAATAGTTGCAAAAGAAATTCCATTAGTAAAAAAATTAATTGATAATGGTTACACTGGACGTAAAGGAAAAGGTGGTTTTTATAGAATGAATAAAAGTGGAAACCAAAAAATATTAGAGGCTATTAATTTAGAAACAGGTGAATATACAACCTCCAAAAAAATAGATTTAGGAGTTGAGACTGTAGATATAAATAATTTAATTAATCGAAAAGATAAATATGGAGAATATGCTTGGGAAGTAATTTCTAAAATAATAAAATATGCGTCTTCTCTAGTTCCAGGGATTACAGATAAGTTCAACGATATAGACGAAGCAATGAGACTTGGTTTTAATTGGGCAATGGGTCCTTTTGAAATGTTAAAATCAATTGGGGTTGAAAATTTTTTTTCAAGAATAGATAATTTTGAAAACAATAAATTTTTAGAGAATTTATCGAAATCAAAAGATGAAAACTTTTATGGAGAAAGACAACTTTACACTGATATTGAAACACTGGGAAAAATTAAACCAGTAGCAATTAAAGTAGATAAAAATAATTCTGCTGAAATTCACCGTTTTAAAGATTTTAATATTGTTGAATTTACCACAAAAGCTTGCGCACTAGATTATGATTCAATGGATGCATTAAAAAATGCAACTGATAAACCGCTTATTGTTATGAATGAAAGTATGCAATTTTCTGCAGGTGTGAATTTAAGTTATACGATGAATTTTGCAGATAAAAGTGATTTCAAATCTATAGAAAAATTTATTAAATATTTTCAAGATACTTGCAAAACATTAAAATATTCTAAGTTCCCTGTAGTGTCTGCGCCTTCTGGTCTTACTTTGGGTGGTGGTTTTGAAATTTTAGTTCAAAGTAACTTTGTTGCATCACACACAAATATTGTGGTTGGTCTTGTAGAGACAATCGTTGGATTAGTGCCAGCAGGAGGTGGATGTAAAGAAATGCTTTGGAGATGGTCACAAACTGATGAAGCAAAATCTGATCCTGATTATGCTCCTTTGAAAGTATTTGATATTATTGGATACGCAAAAACTGCAACCTCACCTGTCGAAGCAGAGCCTTTAAAATATTTAAATCCTGAAGATAAAAAAATCATGAATAGAAACAGTCTTTTTGAGGAGGCAAGAAAACTTATTCATCAAAACAACGATTTTGTTCCTCCAGAAGAGTGTAAATTTAATTTATCTGGAAAACCTTTGAAAGAGAAAATGATTAAAGTTTTAGAGAAATTATATAATGAAAAAATTATTCTAGATCATGGAATGTATGTTGGAACAGAACTGGCAAATGTTTTAAGTGGTGGTGACACAAATTTAGATAAAACTTTATCAGAAGATGATCTTTATAAATTAGAGTTAGACTCTTTTATGAGATTAATAGAAACAAAACAAACTCAGGATAGAATTAAACACACTCTTTCAACTGGAAAACCTTTAGTTAATTAATCTCTAGCATTCTAAAAGTTTTTATATAATCAGGTCTAAGTACATATATTGCCTTATTACCTGTTTTTATTTTCTTAATTATATCTAAGCCATACTTCACTTTTCCAACCGGAGTATATTCTCCTTGATAAATTGGGATTTCTTTTAAGGTTATAAAAAACTCACTATCTTCAGAGTCAAATTTTGTTGATCTTGCAAAACCAATACTGCCTTCAGTAAATTCAAAATCATCACTAATCTCTGATTTTAATAATCCCAATCCTGATTTGCCACTTCCAATTTTTGAGTAATCTAAATACTCAATGTTACCGAATTCAATATCACCAGCTTGTACCAAAGTATTTTCAACCACTTTATAGAAGGCTGAACCGTCATACATTTTTTTTTTAATTAGTGTTTTAAACCTTTCAACTGCTTTTGGAGATACTTCTGGGTATAGCTCAATAATTACATTTCCACATTCTAAATTCATTACCGCAATATTATTTGGGTTTTCAAAATTTATATTTTTTAAATCATTATTGTCTATAAATAGACATTTATTTTTTAATAAAAAAAAGGAGGAAAAAGTAGAAACTGTCAAAACAATTAAAAAAATAAATAAAATTTTTTCTGATTTTGAAGCTTTAATTACTTTAATCATAAAATATTTTCATCGATTTTAGATATATTTATCTTAATAAAATTAACCTTATTGTTTAATATTGGATCGGTATTTATTTTCTCTTCAATTAAATTTTTATTAACCATTAAAAAAGAGAAGATTTCAGCCATATCTTCTGATGGAATTGATTTAGAATATTCTGTTAAAAAACCATTTGTATTTTCATATAAATCTAAATTTAATCTATCTGAGCAAGTGGAGCATTCAGCGTATTTAAAATCAGAGTTATTGAATAAAGAAAATTTTTGATCATTAAAATCACCTTTATAAGCATTTTGAATCATATGAAAAATTTCATGATGGATCATCCTTTCAAAATATTTTTCATTAAAGTTTATATCTAATATTAAGGTTCTATTTTTGTTATCAGGTATTCCACCAGTGTTAATGTTTGAAATGAACAAACCTTCGCAAAATACAATGTATTTTAAATTTATTTTTTTAAGAAATTTAGAATTGTACCTTTTAATATTTCTTTCAATTACTTGAAATTTTGTGTTGAGATTTTGCTGGTTTGTTTTGTTGCAAGTAATATTGTCATCTACTCCTATTTTAAAATCTCCTTTTGAATTTAGATAACGGATATTGTTATCGTTATTTAGCTTGTAGATTTCTAAGTTTGGAATTTTTATCAGATTATAAATTTCATCAGCATTTACATGCGAAATATGAAAAATAAGAATAAATAAAAATAAAATTTTCATTAAATTATTATAGACGAATTAGATGAGATAATATTATCTTAGATTATTAAAAAATGAAAAAAGAAAGAAACAAAAATCCAATTCAACCAGTTAGTGGAACTAAAGTTCCAAGATTTGCAGGCCCAAGTACTTTTGCAAGACTTCCTGAACTAAGAGATGTAGAAAGTTGTGATGTTGCAATAGTTGGAATACCGTTTGATGCTGGTACAAGTTATCGACCAGGAGCAAGATTTGGTCCACAAAGCATCAGACAAGCCTCTAGGCATTTGAGAACTAATTATCATCCTAACTATGATGTTGAGCCTTTTAAAATTCAACAAGTTGCTGATGCTGGTGATATTGCTTGCAATCCATTTAGTATTGATGAAGCAATTAAACAAATAGAAGTAGGCGCAACAGATTTACTAAATAAGGTTGGAGGAATTGTAAGTTTAGGTGGAGATCATACTATTGCAGTACCACTGTTAAGAGCAATCAATAAAAAAAATAAAGGTCCTGTATCTTTAGTTCATTTTGATGCCCACTTAGATACTTGGGACACATATTTTGGCGCACCTTATACTCACGGAACTCCATTCAGAAGAGCAAGAGAAGAAGGATTATTTTTAGAAGATGCTTCTATGCATGTTGGAATTCGAGGTCCACTTTATAGTAGAGATGACATTAAAAATGATGAAAGTTTTGGATTTAAAATAATTCATTGTGACGAGTTTCAAACAGAAGGAACAGATAAAATTGCAGAAAGAATTAGAAAGAGAGTAGGAGATAATCCACTTTATCTATCAATAGATATTGATGTTTTAGATCCAGCATTCGCTCCAGGTACAGGTACACCAGAAATTGCGGGAATGACAACTAGAGAAATGGTAAACGTTTTAAGAGGTTTGTCTGGATTAAATTTAGTTTCAGCTGACGTTGTTGAGGTTTCTCCAGCATATGATCATGCAGAAGTAACTTCTTTAGCAGCAGCAACGATTGTTTATGAATTAACTAATTTATTTGCAAAAACATAAAGAAAGGATAACGTCAAAACATGTTAGATAGAAAAAATTTTTACATTAATGGAGCATGGGTTAAGCCAAATAGCTCTGAAGAAATTAATGTAATCGATCCAGCTACAGAAGAAAATTGTGCTGTAATTAGTTTAGGAAATAAAGCAGATGTTGATCTAGCAGTTAGTGCAGCAAAAGATGCTTACGATTCTTGGGCTTTTTCTTCTAAAGAAGAAAGGATTGCACTCTTAGAAAAACTTTATGAAAATTACAAAAAAAGATGGGCAGATATTGCAGAAGCTATAACACTTGAAATGGGTGCGCCAAAAGACTTTGCTACAAAATTACAAGCAGGAACAGGAGCAAGTCATATCAAATCATTTATAAAATATTTAAAAAATTTTGAATTTGAAAAACCATTAGGAGAACACGCTCCTAACCAAAGATTAATTTATGAACCAAAAGGTGTTTGTGCATTAATAACACCATGGAATTGGCCGATGAACCAAGTTTGCCTAAAAGTAATGCCAGCAATTGCATCAGGTTGCACAATGGTTTTAAAACCATCAGAGTTAGCACCGTTATCCTCAATGATACTTGCTGAAATAATTGATGAGGTAAAATTTCCAAAAGGAGTATTTAATTTAGTTAATGGTGATGGAGCAACAACGGGTGATGCTCTTACAAGTCATCCAGATATTAATATGATTTCTTTTACAGGATCAACAAGAGCAGGAGCTTTGATTTCACAAAATGCCGCTAAAGATTTTAAAAGGGTAAGCTTAGAATTAGGTGGCAAGGGAGCAAATATTATTTTTAAAGATGCCGATCCAGAAGCTATTGAAAGAGGTGCTTTAAGATGTTTTAGAAATTCAGGGCAATCTTGTAATGCACCAACAAGAATGTTGGTTGAAAAATCAATTTATGATGAAGCTATTAAGAGATTAAAAAAATATACTGAAAACTTTGAAGTTGGTGATCCTAAAAAAGAAGGAGAACATATAGGTCCAGTTATTTCAGAAACTCAATACAATAAAATACAAACTTTAATCCAAAAAGGAATAGATGAGGGTGCAAAATTAGTTGCTGGAGGAACAGGTAAACCAGATGGTTTAGATAAAGGTTACTTTGTTAAACCAACTGTTTTTGCAGATGTAAATAATAAAATGGATGTTGCAAGAACAGAAATTTTTGGACCAGTTTTGTCGGTTATTCCATTTAAAACAGAAGAAGAAGCAATAAAAATTGCAAATGATACTACTTATGGATTAACCAACTATATCCAAACTCAAGACTCTGAAAAAGTACAAAGAGTTGCAAGAAAATTAAGATCTGGAATGGTTGATGTTAATGGAGCTGGTATTGCTGTTGATGCACCTTTTGGTGGTTTTAAACATTCTGGAATAGGTCGTGAAGCAGGTGAACACGGTTTAGAAGAGTTTTTAGAGGTAAAAGCAGTAGGTGGCTGGAGTTAATTTACTGATTTATCTTTTACACCTTCTAAAAATTTAAGGCATTTTTTCATTTCATTTAATTCTATGAACTCATCAATTTTGTGAGCTTGTTCTATGGATCCAGGTCCACAAACAACTGTACTGATTCCTAGTTCTTGAAATAAACCAGCTTCTGTTCCAAAAGAAACTACTTCTCTAGAATTATCACCAGTTATATTTGATACAAATTCGCATGCTTCAGACTCATCTAATCTGTTAAAACCAACAACTTCTCCTATCACTTCTTTTTTAATATAAGAGTCCAGAAATACTTTTTGCATTTCAGGTAGGAGTACTTCACTCGCGTATTTATCAATTTCATTAGTAACAAATTCCCCATCTTCTTTAACAACTGGTCTTGTTTCCCATTCAACACTACATTTATCTGCAATTACATTATGGGCAATTCCACCTTTAATTCCACCAATTGATAAAGTTGAATGTGGAGGATCAAAAATACTATCTTTTTGGACTCTTTTTTTTAATTCTTCTCTAATTTCTAAAAGTTTTCCAACATATCTAGTAGCATATTCAGCTGCATTTACTCCTAAATGTGGTTTAGAACTATGCCCTGCAAGTCCTCCAAAGTGAACTGTGTATTCATTCATACCTTTGTGGGCATCAATAATTTTCATTTTTGTTGGTTCACCAATTATGCAAATTCCATTTTTGATATCTCTTTTTTTTAATTCCTCTATTAATAAAGGAGCTCCAATACATGCAGTCTCTTCATCAAATGTGTAACAGAAATGTAAGTCTCTATCTAAATTACTTTCTTTGAAGATAGGTGCATAAGCAAGTGTACATGCAATAAAACCTTTCA
Organism: uncultured Pelagibacteraceae bacterium; assembly: GCA_902541745.1. Classification (GTDB taxonomy): domain Bacteria; phylum Pseudomonadota; class Alphaproteobacteria; order Pelagibacterales; family Pelagibacteraceae; genus Pelagibacter. Next base: position 8,110 of record CACBRW010000032.1, read on the forward strand.
TATCACATGAGCCTCTTCCATATAATTTATCATTTTTAATTGTTGCAATAAATGGGTCACTACTCCAACCTTTAGATACGGGAACCACATCAGTGTGTCCAGATA
>CACBRW010000033.1 GCA_902541745.1 uncultured Pelagibacteraceae bacterium
GTAACTAGAATACTTGATGTTGAAAAACAACATCAAGTAAAATTTAATTGGAAACCCTTTTCAGTTAGAGCAATTATGAAAGAAATGAATAATATTCCATTTCCAAAAGATAAAATTAATAAAGTCAATTACATGTGGAGAGATATTGAAAGACGTGCAGAGGGATATGGTTTTTTTGCTAAAACACCAGTACCATACCCTTTATCTGAATTCGATTTAGCAAATCAAATAGCAATCTTAGGTTTTGACAAAGGTTGGGGAGAAAAATTTGTGATGCTAACTTATAAAAAATGGTTCCAAGAAGGCAAAGAACCTGCCATTGAACCTAGCATTTCTGAGGTTTGTGCTGAATTAAATTTAAATAAAGATAAAATCATATCCGAAGCAAATTCTGAAAATATAGAGGCAAAATATAACGAAAACACAAATTCAGCTCGTGAAAATAAAATTTTTGGTAGTCCATCTTTTATAGTGAAAAATGAAGTCTTCTGGGGAGATGACCGAATGGAAGATGCTATTAAATGGTCATTTAAATAATTATATATATTTTCGTTAAATTAATTTAGAGTCTTGGAATGAGTCTTACTACTTCATATTTATTTTTAGGTGTTGCAGTTTTTTTGGGTGTAACTTCAAACAGTTTTGCAAAAAGTGCAGAGGGTTTTACACTTTTTGTTCCAAGTATAATTACAGCAATTACAATTGTATTGTGTATGTATGCACTTTCATTAGTAATGAAAAATATTCCTATGGGAATTACTTATGCTTCATTTGCAGGATTAACTATAATCGCAACAGTGATTATTGGTGTAATAAGATTTAATCAAGTACCTAACTTTTATTCATTAATTGGTTTAGCGTTTATTATAATTGGTGTACTAATGGTTAACTTACTTGGAAATAACTGAATATGCTTAAAAAAAAATATGCTCAACCTATATTTGTTATTTTAATGTCTTTTAGTATGAGTGTAATTATGTGTGGAGTTGTGGTCGCTGTTAATACAGGTATGAGTGAGGGGTTTCTGGGTAGATGGTTTTATTCATGGATTTTTGCATTTCCTGTAGCTTTAATTGCAGCTTTTACAATGGCTCCCATTTTAAGACCCTTTGCAGACAAAATTGCATCTAAAGATTAATTATGAAACCTTTATTTGGATATATATTTTTAGCTATTGGTATTTCTTTTGGAATTGCATCTAATAGCTTAGCGAAAATTTCTGAAGGATTTACAAAACTAACCCCCTCTGTTCTATGTATTCTTTTCATGTGTATTACAATGTTTTCAATTGCAAAAGCAATGCATGCTCTACCTGTCGGTTTTGCGTACGCAACATATAGCGGACTAACTGTAACTGGAGTTGTACTGTTTGCAGTGTTGAAACTTAATCAGGTACCAAATATTTATGGAATTGTGGGAATTATATTAATTATTATTGGTGTAATAATGGTTAATTATCTTGGACGGCTAAACTGATATTTTTTTAAAATCTCTGGAAGCTCATGACTTCCATCCTCATTTATTGGTAACTCATATTCGTTAACAACCGTGTTAGTATCTAAAGGTGAATACAAATGAGGATACATGTCTCCATTCGATGCTTGTTCCCACAATAAATGTTCAAGCTTAAAAGCATTTACTCTCAATAAAACTAGATTTTCTTTTTTAGGATAATGTTTGTTTAAAGTTTCTTCTACCTGGTCCTCTTCTGAAAAATGAATATATCCATCTTTAAGATCTTTTTCTGATCCACCATATGTTCCTGATTGCTTGGCTTTTTGCCATTCATCTTTATCTATAACTTTAAAAATAAATTCTAAATTCATTTCACCAAGAAGTATTTGGACCTTTTAAAAATTCTATTTCTTCCTCGGTAGACTCTCGTCCTAATATTTCATTTCTATGTGGATATCTATGAAATTGTCTAACTACTTTTGTATGATCTTGCCAAAATTTTTTTATTTCGTTGTAACCATCATGCTCCCTTAAATATTTATTTAACAAGTAATAAGCCATTTCGTGATCGCTGATTTCTTCACTATGAATTAATGGTAATAACATAAACAATCTTTGATTAACGTTCATAGCCTCTAAATAACCTGAATAAACTGCATCATTTACAATCAACCTAGTTTTTTGATCTTGTGCAAAAGCCTTTTTATCATTTCTAAACATATTTCTTGAAAATTGATCAAATAAAATAACTAACGCTAAACAACTCATAGGGTTATCCTGCCAATCATCATATTCATTTTGAAAAGCTAATTCATAATCTTTGAAAAAGTTATCTTTAATTTTTTGATCAAAATTTTCATCCTTTTTAAAATGCATCTCAGAAGGAGTTTCTTTGAACCAGAAATCTAAAATGACTTGTGCTCTTTCCGGTATCATTTAGAGACTGGTTTTAATAATTTTAAAAAATTATTATGAATTTTTTTATTTGAAGAAACTAAGATATTTCCAGCATTAGCGGCATCTCTGTTATCCCAAGTACTAATAATACCACCTGCTGCCTTAATAATTGGTATAAGTGGGTGAATATCCCAAATTTTATTTGAGCACTGTATTACAATGTCAACTCTTCCTTCCGCTAAATGAGAATAACTTAAGGCATCACTGCATGGAAATTGCATTAAATTTAAAATTTTTGGAATTTTTTTTTGTTGGTTTAATGTTAACCACCCATGAAATGCTGCAGCAACCTTTACATTTTTAAATGTAGCTTTTTTATTTACTGATAATTTTTTCTTTTTTCCTTGGAAAATAACATAGGCAACTTTATCAGAATAATTTAAATAATATTTTTTAAGGACTGGAAAGTTTGCTAATCCTAGAATTGGTATTCCTTTAAAATTTAATGAAATTAAGTTGCTCCAAGTAGGGTTTCCTATTACGTAAGATCTTGTTCCGTCTATGGGGTCAATTACCCATGTATAATCACTTTTCGAATTTGTCGAACCATATTCTTCTCCAATAACTTGGTGTGTTGGAAATTTTTTTTTAATCTTTGAACGTATAAATTTTTCAAAGGCTCTGTCTGAAGTAGTTACTGGATCATAACCTTTACCTTTAAGCTTATTAGATACTTTAAAGGTTCTGTTCAATTTTGAATAATAATACTTTGTTAGATCTTTTGCTAACTGATTTAAAAAACTAGCATATATAGGGTATTTTTTTCTATTAAAATTAATCACAAGGAACTCTTACTATTTAATTTATGTTGATTAAAGTTAAATTTTAAATAATTCTCATGTAGTGATTATGAAAATTGAGCTAAATCAAAATAAGGTTTTTTATAATAATGGGTCTGAAAAAAAAGAAATTCACCCATTCTGGTTACGTGAAAGAGTAAATGGTGGAGAATATCTTGATAAAGGAACTCAACAGAGACTTTTTGATCCTACCTTCTTAAGTAGTAATATTTCAATAAATAAAGCTAATATAAATGAAAAATATTTAGAAATTGATTTTAATGATGGTGTTACTTCAAAACTAGAAATTGATAAAATAACTTTAGAATTTTCTAAAGAAGATATTGTTATTAAATCAATAGGAAAAACTAAATGGAACTCAAGACTTAAAAATATTAAAAATTTTAATTATCAAGAAGATTTTTATGAAAGTAGAGAAATGCATGATTTGCTTGTTTCTTTTTATAAATATGGATTTGTTATTATAAAAAATATTCCAACATCAAAAAACTATATTGTAGAATTTGCAAACTCCATAGGAAGTGTGCGAAGAACAAATTTTGGAGAATATTTTAATGTTAAATCTAAACCAGATCCAAATGATCTTGCCTATACATCTTTAGCCTTAGCTCCTCATACTGATAATCCTTATAGAAATCCTGTGCCGTGTATACAGTTATTACATTGTATTGAAAGTAAAGTATTAGGAGGACTATCAACCTTAGTAGATGGATATACTGTTACAGAAGAATTAAAAAATGAATACCCAGAATTTTATAAAATTTTAACAGAAGTAAAAGTTAGATTTAGATTTGTAGATAAAGAAGTAATATTAGAAAACATATCTCCTTTGATTGAACTTAACGATGATAAAAGTTTTAAACAAGTTAGGTTTAGTCCTAGATTAGACTATGTTCCAATTTTAGATAAAGAAAAATTAGATCTTTATTATCAAGCAAGAAAAAAACTATCTGAAATGTATAATTCTGAAAAATATAAAATTGAATTTAGACTTGAGCCAAAAGATTTAATAATGATGGATAATCATCGATTGCTCCATGGAAGAACATCTTATGAAACAAAAGAAGGTGAAAGATTTTTACAAGGTTGTTATATTGATTTTGACAGCACCGAAGGGAAACTTAGACATTTAAAAAGGAAGTTTAATCTTTAAATAATTTTTCTATTTGTGACTCTGCATTACTTATTGATTTTTCATAATCTAATGCCATTTGATCTGCACTAATAATATCTACTTTTTCGATCCCAAAAAAATTAAGAATAAATTTTAACCAAGGAGTTAGGAAGTCCTCAGAGCTATTTAATTTTGTTCCTCCAGAGGTTATTACTAAATAGGCATGTTTATTTTTTAATAACCCTTCCCGTCTACCATTAGGTTTAAATCTAAATGTTTCCCCTATTCTAGCTGCTAAATCTGACCAGGCTTTAAGTGTTGCGGGAGGACCATAATTGTAAATAGGAGCTGAAATTATAATCACATCACTTTCTTTTAACTCCTTTACTAATTTATCAGAAAGTTCGAACATTTTTTTGTGGTGCTCTGTCTGATCTTTTTCATCAATTTTCATACCCGACTCTGTAAGCCCACTGATAAAAAACATCTCATCGTCTAAATCACGATAAATCACCTCATCTCCAGGTTTTTTAATTTTGTCTAAAAGTTTTTTAGCAAGTGCGCGCGAGGTTGATCCTTTTTTTCTAGCGCTTGAGTCTATTTGATAAATCTTCATTAATACCTTTTATCCGAATTTTTGCATAAAAGGAAAGATTTCAATTATATAAAATCCAATTGCTTGTAATTGATTGGTTAAAATTAAAATACCTGTTACTAATAAGATAATTCCACCAATTTTCGAAATTAAATTTATATTTTTTCTAAAATTCTTAGAAAATAATAAAAATCGTTGAATTAAATATCCCGATAAAACAAAAGGAATTGCAAGACCTAAAGAGTAGAAAATTAATAAAATTACTGCTCTAGATAAAGTTTCTTCAATTGATGCTAAAGCTAATATCGATCCTAAGATTGGACCAATACATGGTGTCCAACCAAAACCAAAAGCAACACCGATTACATATGGAAAAAGAATATTTCTTGATTCTTTAGCATCAAATCTTTTTTCAAAATTTAAGTAGGGAATATTGATTATTCCAATTAATTGAAGAGAAAAAATTATTATAACTATCCCAGCTAAAATTCTTAACACTTCTGAATTTTGTAAGAGTGTCTGACCTAAAAATGATGCAGATGCTCCCAAAAGAACAAATACAGTTGAGAACCCCAAACAAAACAAAATTAATGGGAAAAAGTTTATTTTTTTTTTGTTTAATATTTCTTGTAAAGATTGACCAGAGATATATGAAATATATCCAGGTATTAAAGGTAAAACACATGGAGACAAAAAACTTATAAGTCCTGCCCCGAAAGCAATTAAATATTCAAACATTTATCCAGTATTTTTCATTGCTGCAGATATACCTGCGATAGAAGTCATAAGAGCATCTTCAAGAAATTTTTTATCTAAATTTTTATATTTTTTGTCTTTCAATTTATTCATTATGTTTGCCTGTAAAATATTTAAAATCTCTGTATAATTACTTCTTATAAACAAAGCTTTTCTAAATTCTTTTCTCTCTTTTACCACTTCTCTTGGAGTAATTTTATTATGCAATTTGACCAATGAAGCGAATTGAAATCTTAATTTTTTACCAATTCTCTTCAATGAGTTGTCAGCTAAATTGTTTTCATAAATTATTGATATTTTTGGGTCTACTTTTGAAATTACCATATCTAAAATATCCATAGTTGAAATAAAATATGGCCAATTCTTTTCCATGTCAGTTATTGTTTTTTTAAATTTTTTTATTGATCCATATCTTAAAGCCTCTGTTGTTCCAAGCCACGCTGGCAACATAAGTCTAATCTGTGTCCAAGCAAATACCCATGGTATCGCTCTTAAGCCTTGGATATTATCAACATTCTTACGTTTTGATGGTCTAGACCCTATCGCCAACTTCCCAAGTGATTTATGTGGAGTTACAGTTTTAAAATATCTAATAAAGTCCTCATTTTGATTTAAATATTTTCGATAAGCAGATGTTGAAATTTCTGACATATTGTGAATTAATTCTCTCCAATTTGGCTTTGATCTTGGAGGTGGATTTAAAGATGCATCCATAACTGCTCCTATATAACTACAAAGGTTATATTCAGCTAAAGGTTTATATCCATATTTTTGTTGAATTACCTCACCCTGATCAGTAATTCTGATTTTTCCATTTACTGTACCAGATGGTTGAGATTTTAAGGTTGCTTGAATTGGCCCACCACCTCTGCCTGGAGATCCTCCCCTGCCATGAAAGAAAACTAAATCAATTTTATATTTCTTTGCTAGACCTCTTAATTCCTCTTGAAGTTTATATTGATGCCAGCTAGCTGATAATTTTCCAGCATCTTTACTTGAGTCTGAATATCCAATCATAATTTCTTGCTTAGAATTTATCATTTTTTTATACCAAGAAAGTTTAAATAAATTGTTCATTACATCTTTTGCATTTTTTAAATCCTCTAAAGTCTCAAAAAGTGGCACCACTCTTAACAAATTCTTTACTTTTGCTTGTTTTTGTAAAAAATAAACTGACAAAATATCAGAAGCTGTTGAAGTCATTGATATAACATAAGCACCTAAACATTCATTAGGAGATTTTGATATCAGTTTGAAAGTATTCCAAACTTCTTTATTTTCTCTATCTTTTAATTTAATTTTATTTACAAAATTTTTTCTCTTTTTAATAAGTTTATTTAGTAAATTTATTTTTTCTTGCTCAATTAAAGAAGTATATTTTATATTATTTTTTATTTTAAAAATTTCATTTAATAATTTACTATGTCTTCCAGACTCTTGCCTGATGTCTAATCGAGCGAGATTAATTCCAAAACATCTTACTCTTCTCATTAAGTCTAGCAAGTCTGCATTTGCAATATGATCCTCTTTATTTAATTTTAGTGAATTTCTTACCTCTCTTAATGGAAAAGTTATTTCATTTTTGTTTTGAATTAATTTTTTTTCATCTAGAAAAGAATTGTTATTTAAATGATCTTCAATTAATTGATGGGTAAGTCTTGCTTTATCTCTGATTGGCCTTAAAAATACTCTATAGGGTTCAAAACTATTTCCTGTAATTTTTTTTATTTTTGGTGAACATTCTTCCATTGATAAATCTTGTATCAACTTTGTAAGCTCCTTTTCATACAATTTTGCAGCCTGCCATCTAGAAAATAAAATAACTCTTTTGGTAACTTCGGCTGTGACATTTGGATTTCCGTCCCTATCACCACCCATCCATGATCCAAATTGGATTGGATTAAAATCTCTTGGAAGATCCTTTTTTAAATTTTTTCTAAAAATATCATTTAGTCTTTTATATACTCTTGGAATGGTATCCCATAAACTATCCTCTATTACTGCTAAACCCCATCTAGCTTCATCGAGTGGAGATGGTTTAGTTCGTTTAAGTTCATCAGTTTTCCATATTATCGCAATCTCGGAATATAATTGTCTGTCTAGCTCTATAATTTTAGATGGATATTTTTTATATAGATGTCTTTGCTCCATAATATTTATTAAATTTGCATACTTTTGGATTAATGTTCGTCTCTTCACCTCTGTGGGGTGTGCAGTGAGCACAATTCCAATATCAAGTTTTGTAGCTTGTTCATAAATTTTTTTTT
>CACBRW010000034.1 GCA_902541745.1 uncultured Pelagibacteraceae bacterium
CTCTTACTTTATCTTGATTTATGTCGCCGCTCATTGCCCATTTGATAACATCACCTTTGCCTAAAACATTTCCTGACTTATGCATTGTGAATTTAAAATCATCATGCAAAAGATCATTCATCGTTGCCTCATCTTTATTTTTTATTGCAGCACTATATTTTTCTAATATAGACATATTACTCCTTTCTATTTATTCACCTGGTTTTTTATAATTTTTTGAAACATCAGCTGCCTTTTTAAAGGCACTGTTGTAATCAAATACTTCATGAACCATTAAATCTGACATCATTCCACTATTTAGAACAGTTACTTTCATAGCAAGAACACTTTCATAATCTCCTTCAACGCAGAAAAGAACATCAAAACGTCCTCTTAACCACTCGTAACTTATTGCTTTTATTCCTAAGCTATCACACATTGATTTCATTACTGCACCTCTATCTGCAGCAGGGTCAGCATGCATTTTTTTTAATAACTCAGGACTTGCCTTTCCAATTACATAAAATTTAGACACTACTCACCCCACATTCCATGAAATTCATATACTACTGCTGGTTTATCTCCAACAACCCATCCATCATGACCTGGTTGTATTGAATATGCATCACCAGCTTTATAAGTTAGTTCAGTTCCATCATTATGTTTTGCACAAACTGCACCTGAGATAATTATACCAAGATGTGTAGCTTGACAGCTGTCGCCACCAACTGTTGGCTTTATGTCTTTTGACCATTGCCAACCAGGTTGCAAAGTAAGTTTCATCAATCTTTGATTTCCAACTTTGACCGCTTCAATTTTAGCATTATTAAAATTATCATTTATTTCATCTGCTTTATCAAAACTTTTTACTTCTATTCCAGCCATTTTTCCTCCTTGTTACTAATGATTTAGTTACTAAGTCTAGCAGAGATTAGTCAGTATGTGTAGCCTCAGATTTCTATTTAACCTTAGTTAAATCATATATTGAGTAACTGTCTAACACTTCATCCATTATTGGCTTTGATACCTCTGTACCTTCTATAAACTTATGAAGTGCAGCTTCATCAGTACAAAATATTTTAAACATTACAGTGCTTTTGTCTGGAGTTACAGTTCCAATTGTTTTTTCAACCACAGCAACTTTAGCCCTTTCAGCAAGTCCTTCAGGAGATTGCATAAATCCCATGAATTTCTCAAAAGTACCTTCTTTTAACTTTGCTACTACTAGCATTTCTTTTTCCATTTTTTCCTCCTATTTTATTATCCTGAAAAATTTTCCATAAAGTCTCCATCCATGGGAGTGATTTTTGCAGAATCTAAGTCAACACCAGCTGCAGCTCTTGCAGCGTGAAGTTCTTTATCATTTTTAAATGCCTCAAACCCCTGCATAGTTGCATATTTTACAATCACTGTAAATTTTGAAGCGTCTTCTTTTGATACACCAGCAAAAATAATGGTTGCACCAAATCCTTTAATTTTTTCAGCATTATCTTTAACCATATCCCTCCATGCTGAAAACGATTTTATATTTTCCTCTATTTTTATAATCATATTTTATCCTCCATAAATTGTTTTAGAAGTTTCCTCTACTTTTTCTTTACCATTTGGTATTAATTTGAAAATAAACGCATAGCAATTATCCATTAAAGTTTTTTGATAAGGTTTACCAAACATTTCATCAACAGTAGAATTTATACTTGAATTTATTTTATCCTCTAAAACACCCTCATTTGTAAGAAATTCTCTAGTAACCTTTGCTGCAGCCAAACTATTTTCTTTGTAAGCTAAATCTCCATTTGGAAGCTCACCTTGTTTAATAAACTGAGTAGATGTAAAAATTCCTGCACATTTTAAAGAATCGGATATTTCTTTATTACTTATTTTTGCATGTGAAGTTGCTGTTAGCAAAATCAATAAAAACGTAAAAATTATTTTTTTCATTTTCCCTTTCTAATAAGTATATTCACCACTCATTTGATTCATAGAGTGAGCCATACCAGCTTTACCTCTTATATTTTGTCGACTTGAATTACCACTTCCTGAAATATTTTCATATTTTCCTGTTCCACCAACAATAACAAAAGTACCTGTTCCACCTTGGCCACCAGTTCCTTTACCTTTGTAATTAATATAAACCTTTTCACCATCCATTAGATAAAAAGTACACATACCTGTTTCATCGTCAAATTTTCCAGCTACCAATGTTAATCCACCAATGCAATGCATAGTAGATTTGTCAAAAATACTTCCGGGTTCTTTATCCATAAGCCCAGCATTACCATCATATGTAATACTCATATTACCGTTTCCAGCATCCATTGCATTTAATGACCATGATCCTGCTCCAGCAGCATTAAATTTTCCTGTCTCTGCTAATGAGTAATTTGAGATCGTTAAAAAAATTATTAAAAATAAAATTTTCTTCATTTTTATCTCCTTAAATTATTAAATTTAACACAACACTGTTACATAATTGTTAATGAGTCACTCGTGTTTATAGCGCGCGACAGTTATGCAATTTCAGAGCATAAAAAATGTTGAATATGTTGTTTTATTTAATTTAAATATTTGATAATAAATATCTATGATCGAAAAATTTAATGGAATTGTTTATCTAATAATTTTTATTGTTCATTTCCTTGTTTACGCTGTTTATGCTTTTAGAGCCATAGTTGGAACAAAGAGTTTTATGGATCAATATAACATCGATCATTCGGCAGCTGTGATTACAAGATTTTTTGGAGCTCCTTTTGTTGGGTCTTTCCTAATGGCTATTTATATTATGTTCGTTAGAGATGGCGGAGTAAATGGAACTTGGGCATTCTTTAATTTAGTATTTGTTCAAAATTTAATGTACTTAATATTTGGTATTTATACCATTTACATAAATAAACTTGGACACACTGAAAAGACTAACAGTGAAGGTGTAATAGCTGCTGGAGTACTTACAATTTTAAGTGCTATTCTTACTTACGGATTAGCTGATAAAATTTATATTTAAAACCAATTAGGTATTGGCAGACCTTTTTCTTCTAAAAATTTTTTATTAAACATTTTAGTTGCGTATTTGTCACTTCTATCACAAAGAATGGTAACAATAGTTTTTCCTGGCCCTAACTCTTTTCCCATTCTAATTGCTCCTGCAATATTTATTCCACAGCTTGTACCTAAACTTAATCCTTCGTTTTGAATTAAATCATAAAGAATAGGTAGTGCCTCATGATCATCTATTGAATAAGCATTATCAATCTTAGCTTCACCAAAGTTAGCTGTCACTCTACTTGAACCAATTCCTTCAGTAATTGATCCACCCTCCGATTTAAGTTCACCATTTTTTATGTAATTATAAAGAGCAGAACCTTTTGGATCAGATAGGTAAATTTTTATATCTTTATTCTTTTCTTTAAGAGCATTGCTGACACCTGAAATTGTACCTCCAGTCCCTGAAGAACAAACAAAACCATCTACTTTACCATCAGTTTGTTCCCAGATTTCTTGACCTGTGCCTTCATAATGTCCTCTGGCATTTGCAGTATTATCGAATTGGTTAGCCCAAATCACTCCATTATTATTTGTAGGTCTTAGTTCAACTGCAAGTCTAGCTGCTACTTTTACAAAATTGTTGTCATCTTTATAAGGCTTAGGTGGAACTAATCTTAATTCAGCTCCAAGGTTTCTAAGTAAATCTTTTTTCTCTTGTGTTTGGTTGTCATTCATTACAATTATAGTTTTATAACCAAGAGAATTTCCTAAAAGACCCAAACCTATTCCTGTATTACCAGCTGTTCCCTCGACAACAGTTCCACCTTTAGAAATTAATTTTTTTTCTTGAGCATCTTTAATTAATGCAAGTGCAGCTCTATCTTTTACTGATCCTCCAGGATTTAAAAATTCTGCTTTTCCATAAATGTTACACCCAGTAATTTCAGAGGCTGCTCTGAGTTTAATTAATGGAGTATTTCCTATTCCAGAAATAAAATCGTTTTGGGTATTATTCATTATCTGATTTTTTATCACTATCAGACGTAATTCCATAAGGTTTAAATTCACTATCTGCTATTCCAACATTTCTTGCAGGAATTCCAACCATTACAGCATTTTCTGAAACATCTTTTGTAATGACTGCATTTGCTCCAATTCTAGCACCTTTGCCAACGACAACAGGACCTAATACTTGTGCACCTGAACCAATAACTACATCTTCTTTTATAGTTGGATGTCTTTTCATATTTCGTTGGTGATTTGAATTAATGCTTGGAGCAATTCCACCTAACGTAACCATGTGATAGATAGTTACATTATCCCCAATGTCTGAAGTTTCACCAATCACAACACCCATTCCATGATCTATAAATAAATTTTTTCCAATTTTTGCATTAGGATGAATTTCTATTCCAGTTAAGAATCTTGAAAATTGAGAAATGATTCTTGCTATCAAATGAAATTTTGCAGTACTAAAAAAATTCGCTATTCGATGAAAAAAAACTGCTTTAACACCAGGATAAGTTAATATCAAACTTAACTTTGACCTTGCAGCAGGATCTCTATCAATTATGGATTGTAAAAAATCACTCATATTTCTTTAGTTTAGTTGCTGTTGATTAAAAAATTATATGCCTTATATAATACTTAATTGCTTAATTTAAAGAGGTTTAAATGTATAAAAACACCAATTGTTTTCATCTAGCCATCCCGTGTGGAGACTTAGAGATCGCAAAAAAGTTTTACAGTGAAACTTTGGGATGTAGATTAGACAACTCAGCACAAGAGTGGGCAGATGTAGATTTTTGGGGCAATGAATTAACCTTACATAAAAGTGAACATAAATTAGATAATGAGAGACACGATGTAGACATGGGTAATGTTTCAGTTCCTCATTTTGGTGTTCATTTATCAAGAAAAGACTTTGATGCTCTAAAACAAAGATTAAAGGATAGTGGAACCAAGTATTACGACGAACCTTATTTGAGATTTAAAGGAACAAAATACGAGCAAGAAACTTTCTTTGTTAAAGACCCAAACGAAAATATACTAGAAATTAAAACTTTAACAGCAAATCCAGAGTAGTCCAAAACCTTAATGGAATACCTAGTATTAGGCTTCTTAACAGGGATAAGCTTAATTTTAGCTATTGGTGCCCAGAATATATTTGTAATAGAACAAGGTTTAAAAAAACAACACGTATTTATTGTTTGTTTAATATGCTCTTTATCAGATCTGATATTAATTTTTTTAGGTATTTTCCTTTTCCATTATTTTAATCAATATTTTAATTCTTTAATTGAACTAATTTTAAATTTATTTTTAATTTTATTTTTAATTCACTTTATTTATAAAAAAATAAAGTCTCATTATTCAGATTTTAATTTTAGCATTGAACCAAATAACATTTCAAAATTAAATATCATACTTAAAACTTTAGGATTTACCTATTTAAATCCACACGTTTATTCTGATACAGTTTTTTTTCTTGGAAATTTTTCAAAAAATTATTTACTAAATCAAAAAATTTTATTTGGGGTAGGTGCGTCTATAGCATCTTTTTTATTCTTTTTTATATTGGGGTATTTATCTAATTATTTATCAGAGTATGCTAAAAGTAAAAAAATTTGGAAAGTAATTAATATATTTATTATAGGTTTTATGACTGTCTTAATTTTTTTTATTATTAAGGAAATGTTGTGAGCAATATTTATGTGGAAGATGTAGGTAAGGGGTTTCCATTTGTTTTTGTTCATGGTTATTTAGGCTCATCTGAAATGTGGAGCCTTCAAAAAGAATTTTTTTCAAAATATTATCGTGTAATAATTCCAGCTCTTCCAGGGTTTGGTGAAAGTCATAATGTTAAATCTTTAGACTCTATAAATAAAATGGCCAGACAAATAATAGATTTACTAGATCAAAAAAAAATTGATAAATTTAATTTAATTGGACATTCAATGGGAGGAATGATTGCTCAAGAAATTACAAAAATAATTGGTGATAGAGTTAATAAGTTAATTTGTTTTGCTACCGGATCAATTGGAGAAATACCTGGTAGATTTGAAACAATAGACAAAACAAGAGAAAAATTAAAAAAAGATGGAATTGAGGTTTCATTTTCTAGAGTTCCAAAAAAATGGTTTGTTAAAGGAGATAAAGATAAAAATTATTATTTATGTAAAAATGCAGTTAAAGATGTTTCTTTAGTGACCGCTGATAATGCTTTATTGGCAATGAAAAACTGGAGTGGCAAAGAAGATTTAAAAAATATAAAGAACGAAACTTTGATCATATGGGGAGACAAAGATACTTCCTACAATTTTGATCAAGTAGAAATATTAAATAAAAACATAAAAAATAGTCGTTTAAAAATTTTTAAAGATTGTGCCCACAATGTTCATTTAGAACAGCCTGATCATTTTAATAATTTAATACAAGAATTTATCTCAGAATAATATTATTATTTAGTCTATAAACTTTTTTATAAGCACCACTAAATTTTCTTGAAGAATGAAATTTCCCAGGAAAAATTATACATTTTATTTTAGCTCGCTTAGCTGAATTTAGGCTTTCTTGTGTGTCTTCAATAGCCAAACAATCGTCAGCTTTAATCTTAAGTTTTTTTAGTGCTAGTAAATATATTGCAGGATTTGGTTTTAATTTTTTAACTAATTTTGAATTACCTACAAAACTAAAATCTTTTTTATTAATTGAATTCCTCAATGAATATAAGATTGCATTTATATTGTTTATAGATGTTGATGAGACAAAAGCTAATTTTATTTTTTTTTTTTTACAAAATAAAATTAAATTTTTAACACCTGGTCTTAATTTAAGCTGGTTTTTTTTAAGGTAATTATTGAATATTTTAGTTTTTAAATTTCTTAAATATGTAGAGTTTACAATTTCTTTATTCTTCTTTGCGTATCTAGATATTCTATCTTTTCCTCCAGATTTATTTAATAAACTTAAATACTCACGCTTAGTCCAATTCCATTTAAGCCCATATTGTTCGAACGCTTTATTGAATGACTTTCTTTGTATCTCTGAAGTTTCAACAATTGATCCAATGGAACCAAAAAGTAAAGCTTTGTAATATTTCAACCTTTTACAGCTCCAGCAGTTAAACCACTAATAACCTGCCTTTGAAAAAACATCACCAACATAAATAAAGGAGCTGTTGCTGAAACTACTGCAGAAACTGCCCACATTAAATTTCCTTCATGTTGATTTGTTCCTAAATAACTTTGAATTTTTGGAACCATAGTATGATTTTCTTGGTTTAAAAGTAATGCGGTTACTGTAAAATCATTGTAAGCAAGCATTAAACTAAATAATCCTGCAGTAATTACTCCTGGCCACATCACTGGCATGATAATATGTCTAAAAGCTTGAAAGTATGAACATCCATCTATCAAAGCACTTTCATCAAGTTCTTTAGGGACTGTTTTAAAAAATGAATACAGTAACCATAAAGTAAATGGTTGATTAATTGCTACTAATACAACTATAGTTGTGGGGAGAATTCCCCATATTTGTAATTGAAAAAATGGAAATAAATATCCTGATACTAGAGTAATGTGAGGCATTGCTCTAAAAATTAATGCTGCAATTAATATCCAAAATGCATATCTTTCAGTTGATCTTGAAAGAGCGTAAGCACCAAGTGTACCTAAAAATAATGAAATGCTTACAACAAATACAGTTACAATTATTGTATTTTTGGATGCTTTCCAAAACTCCCCTTCAGTCCAAGCTTGGGTATATGCATCAGTTGTAAATTTTCCACCAGTTTCAATTAAAGTATTGAAGGCAGAAATAGCAT
>CACBRW010000035.1 GCA_902541745.1 uncultured Pelagibacteraceae bacterium
TTTGTTGACAAAACCCAATAAAATCTAAAGAAAGCAAATATTACTTAATTATAAGTAATAATTAATATAACAAATAATAAGAAGATAAATATGAGTCTACAAGGTAAAGTAAAATGGTTCAATCCAACCAAAGGTTTTGGTTTTATTGAAAGAGAAGATAAAGAAAAAGATGTGTTTGTACATGTTTCAGCAGTAAGAGACGCTGGTATGAACGGTTTAGATGAGGGTCAAACTTTGACTTTCGATGTTGAAGATGGTCCTAAAGGTCCTTCAGCAGTTAACTTGAAAACTGCATAATTTCACACTTCCTATTGGCTGAAAAAATTATTTATCTTTAATAAATTTATTATTCAGCCAATACCTTATTTAATAACAAACTTTAAACATATTAATTAATTATAGATTTAAATTAAAAAAATAATAAATTAATCAAAGATATGATAGGAATTTTAGGTGGAATGGGTACCCAAGCTGGTCTTGATTTTTGCAATAAGTTAGCAGTGTTAAATAGAGGAAAAATTGATCAAGAGTATCCTTTATTTTTACTTTATAACAAATCAAATATTCCCGGCAGGCCTGAGTCAATAGGCTCTCAAACTAAAAATCTTTCGGATATATCTACCAATAAAATAAGTAGAGAAAAATATAATAAAGTTTTAAAAAGCTTGCTCAAAGGTTGTAAGCTTTTAGAAAAAAATAAATGTAAATTCATAGTTATACCTTGCAATACAGCTCATTATTGGTTCGACGATTTGCAAAATAAAATCAATATTCCAATAATCAATATGCCAAAAGAAGTTTTTAAATTTACAAAAAAAAGATGTAAGAAAAATTCAAAAGTTGGTCTGTTGGCAACTGAAGGTACCCTTAAAACTGGAGTTTACAAAAAATTTTTTAAAAAAGATTTTCAACTAATAGAACCTACTCAAAAAATACAAAAACTGTCAGTTAATAAAGCTATTAAATTGGTTAAAATGGGTAATGTAAAAGCTGCTGCTAAAACAATTAAACCTGCAATTAATTCTTTAATTAAAATGAAATGTAAAAAAATTATTTTAGGTTGTACTGAGCTACCTATCGCAATTTTTGCGTTTAAATCTTTTAAAAATGTAAAATCCTCAAAAGTATTTTTAGATCCAAACTTAATTTTAGCTCATTCAGCTATGGTGAATCATAAAAAATAGTTTATGTCTAATAAGACTGAAAAGCCATATGTGTTGAGAGCTGCAGAATTTGTTTATTTAAATATAATTCAAATTAAAAAACAAAATCCTGAAATCAACAATATACAGGCGTTTGAAATTTTTATGACTACTAAAGAGTATGAAGTTTTAAGTTCTGGAGAATTTCATGACAAATGGTTTTTAAAACTTAAAAATAATAAATTTATTGATTCGATTACAAAAAAAAAAATCAATGCAGAAACTTTTAGACTTTTGGAACTTCAAAAAGATTCTATGGTAAAGCTTTTAATGAAAATACCAAAACTTTATTATACTAAAAGCCACTTTCCTTTAGAAATTTCACAACGAGCTTTTGACCATTTATGGAGAGTGTGTGAAAGCTATGAAATGTGGTGTAAAGAAACCAACCAAGAAAATCTAATATATCTTAATATTATTGATTAAAATGATTAAAATTAAGCTTTGATCTTGTAACGATCATTCTTTTGTTGACTAATTTTTGTAAATTTTGATTTTCTAATTTTTGACTGGTAATTTTTATTCTTTTTTCAACTAATTTTCGCAAGTCTTCATTTAATGAATTTTTTTTATTTATTTCATCCTTAATTAAATTTTTATTTATTTCATCTTTAATTAAAGTTAGAGAGTCTTTTCCCGTTTCTTTTTCTATGCTTTGAGTTATGATAAGTTGCACTCCTGCTTTTAAAAAATTGCCTGAAGTAAAAGCCGTAACGCCCGGACCAATAACTGAAAAGATAGAAACAAAGCCTGTTAAAAAGAAAAATGATAGAATAATTGTAAAAATTTTTAATATTTTTAAAATCATATTAAAATTCTAGGTGATTTGTTATTTTATTGCTACGTTTAATTTGTTCATTATAGGTATTTATTTGATTTTGGTTTATTTATTTGTTTATTAAATATAATGATTAAGATTTTTCCTTTCCTATTTATAATTTTATGGTCATCTGCATTCATAACAACTAAACCTATTATAGATAACAGTGATCCATTTACTGCATTAGCCTTTAGATTTGGTTTAGTTGCTCTCGGTTTTTTTGTATTTTCTATTTATTCAAAACAAAAAATTCTAGTAAGCAAAAGAAACTTTTTTGAGTCTTTTTTTAGTGGTGTCTTATTTCATGGTTTTTATCTTGGTGGTGTCTTTTACTCAATTTCAATAGGTATGCCTACAGCAATTGCAGCATTAATTGTAACTCTCCAACCAGTTCTCACAAATGCATTAAGTGGCCCCATCTTAAATGAAAAAGTATCTACAAAACAATGGATTGGTGTTTTATTAGGATTTGCTGGTGCAGGACTTGTATTGGGTTTTGATATTGGTTCAAAAATACCAACAGCAGGATTGATCGCAACAATAATTGCTTTATTAGCAATTACATTTTCAACTTTATGGCAGAAAAAATTAAGTAACAACTTACCATTGTCTGTAAGTAATATGAATCAAGCCATTGGTGGGTGTTTTTTTCATTTATTAATAATTATTTTGTTTGTTGATCCATATATTGAATTCTCACAAACTTTTATTATTGCAATGGGCCATCAAATATTTTTGGTATCATTTGGAGCATTTACAATATTAATGTTTTTAATTAAAAATAATTCAGCAAGCAAAACTGTTTCTATTTTTTTTTTGATTCCAGCAACGTCTGCTTTTATGGCATGGCTTTTCTTAAATGAAGGTTTAACTAGTTTAGATTTATTTGGATTTCTAATTACTTCTATAGGTGTTTATATTGCAACAAGAGATTGAAAATTTAAGTTTATGAAGACCTAAAGCCAAACTCTAGAGATGAGTCTGTGATAGAATGATACAAAGATTCGCCAAAACTTCTTAAAGCAAATAACCTTACTTTATTTGGATTTTCACCCAACCTATCTACTGTAAAAGCTATTCCATTATAAGTTGAGTTTATTGAATTATTTTTATCCAATGTATTAAAATTAAAAGGACATCCTTTTTTCAAAACTTCTATCGAATCATTTCCTTCGATTTCAATAATAGCTCTAGAATGAGATAAATCTGTTAAAGCAAAATCTGTATCTTTAAAATTATCTGATACATTTTTAATTAAATCTTTTTTTTTTGAAACTAAAAGCCAGTTTTTTGGTCCATTCCACATAATTCTTGTATTTTCATTAAATACTATGGTTAAAGGTACATTTTTTAACTTTAAACCATCAATATCAATACTCTCAAATGAAAGTGAAGAATTTTTGTACTGAACTATTTGAACAATTAATAAATTTTTGATTTCAGATATTTTAAGTAAATCATTTTCATTTTTACCTTCATAATCTCCAAATTTACCTTTTGCATGAACATTTGATAAAGCTGAAATTAATGTCATGATCTAACTCTTTCACCTTTTGGGTCTACATAATGTGATGAAACTATCTCAACTGGTATTACTTTATTTTTAAGTGGCGACATAGCAAAAAGTTTTTGACCGATCATATTTTTTCCATCTTTCAAAATTGCCAAAGAAAAAGGATTATCATATTCAACACTCCAACATGACGCGGAGATATGACCTAACTTTGGATTTGGTAATGGCGCTTTATCATCTTTAACTAAGTGAGAGCCTTCTGGTATACTTGTTTGTTTATCTAATGGAACTACTCCTACTATTCTCTGTCTATCTTCAGCTATAAATGCAGATCGTTGTAATGATCTTTTTCCAATAAAATCTTTCTTTTTACTAACAAGACCTTCTAAAGCATTGTCGAATGGAATTGTTCTACCATCAAGTTCTGATCCAGCAACATGCCCCATTTCAATTCTAAGAGTAGATAATGCTTCAGTTCCATATGGTTGGATGTTAAATTCCTTACCAACCTCAATGATTTTTTCCCACATAAAGTTTCCATAATCAGATTCAACATTTACTTCATATGCAAGCTCTCCTGAAAATGAAATTCTAAATATTCTTGCTTTTACTCCAAATAAATCTCCTTCCATATAGCCCATGAAAGGCAAACCTTCATTTGATACATCAGAATTAGGAAATAATTTTTGTAATAAATCTCTAGATTTAGGTCCAGCAATAGCTGCTCCAGCCCATTGTTCAGTAGTCGAAACTACATTTACATTTAATTCAGGCCAAACTAATTGCAAATAATATTCTAAATGAGAGAGAACGTTTGCTGCTTGAGCTGTAGTAGTGGTCATATGATAATGATTTTCTGAAATTCTTGTAGTTGTTCCATCATCCATGACAATTCCATCCTCTCTTAACATAACTCCATATCTTGCTTTTCCGACAGGGAGTTTAAGCCATGCATTTGTGTAAACTCTATTCAATAACTCTGCTGCGTCTGGCCCTTTAATATCTATTTTGCCTAATGTTGTTACATCACAAACACCTACGTTTGTTCTTACATTTTTTGCTTCTCTTTTTGATCCCTCAAATAAATTTTCATTTCCTCTTTTATAATACCTAGGTCTTAACCAAACACCTGCATCTACAAAGACAGCATTATTTTTTTCATGCCATGAATGCATTGGAGATTTTCTTGTTGGTTTTGAATGTTTTCCAACCTCTCTTCCTACTATTGCTCCAATAGAAACAGGAGTATATGGGGGTCTGAAAGTTGTGTGACCTACTGCAGGAACAATTTTGTTTTCGATTTCAGATACTAATTGCAATCCATTTAAATTACTTGTTTTTCCTTGGTCTGTTGCCATTCCCAGAGTGGTATATCGTTTAACGTGTTCAATTGATCTATACCCTTCTCTTAATGCTATTTCTACATCAGATACCGCTACATCATTTTGAAAATCTAAAAATCTTTTATAATTTTTACCTTTAGGTAATGGTACACACCAAAACTTATCATGTTGAGAGGATTTTTTTTCAACAACATTTGGAATAGCTACCTCATTATTTTTTTTTGTTATTTTTTTTGATAATTCGCTTCCCGCCTTAAATGAAGTTTTTAATGTTTCATCAAGAGAAAACACTCCGTTCGCTGCACCTAAAGTGATTTCATTTTGTTTTG
Organism: uncultured Pelagibacteraceae bacterium; assembly: GCA_902541745.1. Lineage (GTDB taxonomy): Bacteria > Pseudomonadota > Alphaproteobacteria > Pelagibacterales > Pelagibacteraceae > Pelagibacter. Next base: position 5,208 of record CACBRW010000035.1, read on the forward strand.
ATTGTCCTGGAACAAATGCATCGATTTCCTCTTTAAACTTTGTTTTATTTCCTGATTGTGAGGCTAAATGAATTGTTGGTGTCCAAAAACCAGAAACACAAATACAATCACATTGTATGTTTTCTATTTTACCAAGTTGTTTTTTGTCTTCAGAAATACTTGCAATATCTGCAGATTTAACTTTTTTGTATCCTTTAGCAGCAACTACAACATATGAATTTTTAATTTTAATTCCTAAATTTTTTGCTTCATCAATTATTTCTGACTCAGGATTTTTTCTTGTATCTAAAACAATAGGATTTACTCCATATTTTTTAAATTCAATTGCTGTTTCGTATCCACTATCGTTATTTGTAAATACCAATGGTTTTCTTCCAACTAAAACACCATATACTTTTAAATATTCTTTAGCAGCTGAAGAAAGCATTACTCCTGGTGTATCATTATTTCCAAAAACTATTGGTCGTTCAATTGATCCAGAAGAAATCAAAACTTCTTTAGCACGAATGTACCATAGCCTCTTATTTGGGTGATATTTTTTAGTTGATGGTAAATGATCACTGACTTTTTCAGACATCACAAGCATGTTGTGATCATAGTATCCAAAAATTTGAGATCTATTTTTTACAACAACATTTGGCATTGTTTTGAGTTCTGCAATTATTCCTTCAGCCCAATCTTTTCCTGATTGATTACCAATATTGACATCACTGGTTAGTAATGATCCACCAAATCTTGGTTTGTCTTCAGCTAATATTATTTTAGCTCCATTTTTTGCTGCAGCATATGCACTAGCTAATCCTGAAGGTCCTGAACCTGCAATTAATAAATCGCAATATTCGTATTTATGTTCATACCTTTCTTTATCATGTTTAGTTGATGCTACACCTAAGCCAGCTGCTTTTCTAATAAATGGTTCATAAATTCGATACCAAAAACTCTTGGGCCACATAAAAGTTTTATAATAAAATCCAGCAGGTAGAAAAATTTTTAAAAAATTATTTATTGCACCAATATCAAAATTTACACTTGGCCAGCAGTTCACACTTTTTGCTTCTAAACCCTCAAATAACTCCTGCTCTGTAGCTTTAATATTAGGCTCTGTTTCGCCATTTCTGTATAGCTGAACTACCGCGTAAGGTTCATCAACTCCCACTCCAAAGAAACCTCTGGGTCTGTGATACTTAAAACTTCTTCCAACCAAATGAACTCCATTCGCCAATAAAGCTGATGCCAATGTATCTCCTTCACAACCAAAGTATGTTTTGCCATTAAATTTGAAGGATAATTTTTTTTCCCTATTTACTAATCCTCCATTATCAATTCTAAAAGCTTGAGTCATTAAGCAACTTCCTCATCAGCTTTAAAAGTTCTGAAAATTTCATGGGTTGCAGTATCTCTCTCAATCTTTATCCATTGTCTACATCCAGAAATATGTTGCCACAGCTCTAAATGCTTTCCTCTTAAACTTTTTCTATTATAAACGAAATCATCCCACTCTTGATCAGAAACCTCTTTATTCAACTCTGGTCTTTTGACACTTGCGTCTCCACCATATGAGAATTCAATTTGGGATCTAATTCCACAATGTGGGCAATTTATATAAAGCATTTATGATATCCAAGTTTTAGTGCCAAGTCCTTTTTCATCAATAAGTTTACCTGTACTAAATCTATTTAAACTATAACCAGCGTTTAATTCATGTACTCTGTCTTGTGCAATAGTGTGAGCAAATGTCCAACCCGAAGCAGGTGTGGCTTTAAACCCTCCATAACACCATCCGCAATTTAAATATAAACCTTCAATGTGTGTTTTATCAATTATTGGTGATCCATCCATTGACATATCCATAATACCACCCCATGTTCTTAGCATTTTTAATTTACTTAAAAACGGCATCATTGCTATTCCTTCAGTTAATACATGTTGCAATGTTGGTAAGTTACCTCTTTGAGCATAACTATTATATCCGTCAAGATCACCACCCATTACCATCTCACCTTTATCTGATTGACTTACATAAAAGTGTCCTGCACCAAATGTAACTACATTATCTAAAACTGGTTTTACTGGTTCAGAAACACATGCTTGAAGTAAATGAGTTTCGATAGGTAAAGTCATGTTTAATTTTTCTGCTAAAATATTTGTACTTCCAGCAACACAAATACCAACTTTTTTAGCTTTTATATTTCCTCTTGAGGTTCTTATTCCTTTAATTTTACCAGCAGCAACATCAAAACCTGTTACTTCACAGTTTTGAATTATGTCCACGCCCATAGAATCTGCTTGACGCGCATAACCCCAAGCTACCGCATCATGTCTTGC
>CACBRW010000036.1 GCA_902541745.1 uncultured Pelagibacteraceae bacterium
TGACAGAAATAAAGTCCACACTGTATTGACAAAAGAAAGACCAGATGTAATCTTTCATTTAGCTGCTCAACCAATTGTAAAGGAATCATATAAAAATCCTTTTAATACTCTAAATACAAATATTAATGGTACAATAAATATTCTTGAAACAATTAGAAAGATAAATAAAAAAATTTCATTTATAAACGTGACTACAGACAAAGTTTATAAACAAACAAATAACAAAAGTTTCTTTAAAGAAAACAATGCACTTGGTGGTAATGATATATATAGTTCAAGCAAAGCATGTTCAGATATCATAACAAGCTCTTATTTTAAAAGTTTTTTTAAAATAAGAAAAAATGGAATTGCTACAGCTAGAGCAGGTAATGTAATTGGTGGATTTGATTGGTCAGCTAATCGAATTGTTCCTGATACAGTAAAAGCGTCTATTAACAAAACTAAACTGATTATAAGAATGCCAAAATCAATTAGACCATGGCAACATGTCCTTGATGTTGTCAATGGTTATATATTGTTAGCTGAAAAACTACATAAAAAACCTTTAATATTTTCTGGTTCTTGGAACTTTGGTCCTAACAATTCGTCAAATAAAGAAGTGATCACTTTAGTCAAAAATTTAAACAATTTTTTAACAACAAAAGTAAAAATAAAAATAAAAAAAAGTAAATTTCATGAGGAAGAAAAAATTCAGCTTAATAGCTCTAAATCGAAATTATTGCTTAAATGGAAACCTAAGTTTAACTTTATAAAAACTATAAAAATGACAGCTGAAATATATAATCTATATAATGCAAAGAAGTTAAATTATGCAAGTTTTATCAAGCAAGTTAATAAATTTTAAAAGTAATATTTATTTTTACTTAGTATTTATATTTTTTTTTTTTGTTTTTTTCTGGATGTCTTATACCAAGGCTCAAAACTTTGGTATAACTTATTATGATACGGGCTATTATGCAAATATTCTTGAAAATAATCTTTATGAAAAATTTAAGAATAATCATTTAAGTTATATTCTTATTCCATTATCGATTATAATTAATATTTTACCATGGAATACATTAAACGAACTCATCTTTATTCAAGTTTTAGCTGGACTGTCTCCAATTTTATTTTTAAAGAAAAATAAATTTTTAATTTTCGTTTATATTTTGTGTCCAATTGTATGGTTTAATGTACTTCCAAATTTTCATATAGATATATTGGTAATACCAGTTATTTGGTTAATGATAAAAGCGAATGATGAAAAAAAATTTTTATTATTTTTTGTTTTATCTATTTTATTAGTCTCAATAAAAATTTTTTTTTTCAGCATTATACTAGGTTTTATACTGTATAATTTTTTTGATAAAAAAAATTATTTTGTAAATAAAAAATATTTATATTTAATAACACTTTTAATAATTTATTTTTCAATAAATTTTTTTTATAATTTTAATTTGAGCAATGTTTTAAATGAATTATTTGATTTAAGTTACATTTCAAATAATTCAACATACGGTAAAGAAGATGCATTATTATTAAATTTGTTTAAAGAAAAGACACTTAACATATTTATATTTTTAATTGTGGTTTTTGGATATTTTCTTTTTTATCCATTTTTAAAAAATAACTATATTTTAATAATTTTACCTACTTTATCCGTTTATTTTTTATCTACAAATAACTTTAATTTAAGTAAATTTTATTATCATTACACTGCTCCTTTAATTCCTGTTTTATTTTATTCTATTAATGAGTCTTTAAAAAAAAAAATTTTGTTTAAATTTAATTTTTTTCAACATTCTTTGAAAAAATTATTTTTATTGAATATATTGATCTTTAACGTCTTTTTTTCTCCCTCACCAATATCAGTAATGTTTTGGTTAAATTTCAATGACTTCTATTTTAAATCTAATTATATAATTAAAAACAGTATGTTAGAAACAAACAAATACATAGAAAAGTTTGTTAAAGAAATCGATAAAAAAAATATTGTAATTGAAAATAATTTGTTTTTTAACAGCTTACTCAAACATAATATTCAAGTTTTCCCAAATCTAGAATTTAGCAAAAATAAAAAAAACATTCCAGCTGACTATATATTTTTAAGAAATAAAGATCCTCGTTTTATCAATGGAGAACGATGTAAAATGTTGGCTGATAGGTGTGCAGATAAGATTTTTTTACAAAATTATCAAAAAATAATTAACAATTTTAAAAATTATTCGCTTCTTTATGAAGACTTAAATATAAAAATTTTTAAACATAAAAATTAATCAACGTATTTTTCAGAATATTCAACAAACAAAGTATTTTGGCGTTTTTTGTATGCGCTTAAATAAGAATTGTAAATTTTATTGGTATCTTTTAGTTCAACTACATTTGTAAATTTCAACATCTTTTTCATTGCTTTACTATAATCCATGGTATGCTGCATACCACCATCAATTGGTTTTTTCGAACCTACTATCACTCTATTGATTACAAATGGTTTCAATTGATTACTTGATAAATAATTAATTTTATCTAAATGATTAATAAATTGATTTAATGCTAGAATGAAAAAATCAAATCTTGGGTAACAATTTACTGGGATAAAACCCTCAAGTGATAAGCCTGTTGCAATACCCATTTGAGTATCCTCAAAAATTGGTGTTTCTATTTTTTTGCTAGAGGGTATATCTGTCAGAGATTTGTAAATTAAATTACCAGGAACATCAACGGCTTGTCCAATAAAAATTGTATTTTTATTTTTTGATAAAAATTCCATCGATTTTTTAATTTCTGACAAATAGCTTTTTTTCATTTAAACTCAACCCACTTTCCAGTTCCCCATGGAGGATATTTTAATTTATATTTATAATAAATTACATCTTTAGGATATTTCATCTTTTTTATATTCCAAGTTTTTTTTGTGTCAGTATTTACACTTTTACCATTATCTTCAATTACGAATTCTAAAGGCAATTTAAAATTTTTAGAGTAATTATAAACCTCATGAAATACTCCCATTTGAGATGTCATATCACCAATAAAAACCCAAACTTTTTTGTTAATTTTTTTTCGTTTAATTGCTAATGCTGTTCCTAATGCTAATGGTAATATACCTCCTGCAAGTGATGAACAACAAAAACTTGGTTTAACTGAAGACACATACATGCTTTTGCCATTAATTATTTGATTTTTTAAATTTTTTGGTTTCACACCATGTAAGTATGCATGATAATGGTTTCTCCAGGAGGAAAATATCCAGTCATTTTTTGAAATAAATTTAAAAATTTCAATTAATTCATTTTCGTTCCCTTTGCTTAAATGAATTGGATATGGGATCTCTCCATCATTAAATTTTTTTTCTATACCTTTTTCAAAATTTATTAAATCTTCAGCAGTGCAATTGATATTTCTTTTTTTTTTTAATCTTTTAGGAATATATAAGTTTTTCATCTTTACTGTCCTAGTATTTTTCTTTTTAACTTAATTTTTGAGAGATTTCTTATATTATCTGAATTTATTTTGCCAAACTTATTCTCTATAAATTTTAAATAATTCTCGTTGGTAAAATATTTTTGCCAAGCCTCATCTCTAAACTTTAATACCTCTGCAGATGTACAATACTTTGTTCTTAGAGGTTTTGACTCGTAAGAAAAAAAAGCATATTCCTCATAAGAATTTGGCAGATCCCAGTTATCTTTTTTTGCTTGTAAGTAAAGTGGCGAACCTGGTAATGCCTGACAAGGATAAAAGTTGGCATGTTCTGTTCTTAACTCCATTGCTAAATCAAGCGTATCTTGCATGTTTTCAATTTTTTCCTCTGGAAATCCAAATATATAATTTCCTAATACGTTAATATCATAAGATTGTATAAGCTTTACAACATCCCTGATATTGATATCTCTAAACCTTCCTTTGTCTATATTTTGTCTTACATTCTGATTTCCTGCCTCAATTCCTAAAGCAAGCCAATTTACACCCGCTTTTTTGAATAAATCTAATTGATCTTCTCTAACTGTGTCAACTCTTGCGTAAGCCCACATATTAAATTTTAAACCTCTTTCAATAATTTTATTTAAAATCTGTGTATAAATTTTTTTATTTAAAAAAAACATTTCATCAGAAAGCCTAATTGTTTTAACTCCATAATTTGCTAGAATTTCAAGCTGATTAACAAAAAAATCGGGATCCCAGTGTCTCATAATATTAAAATCAGATGAAACTGAATTATCATCTATATTTGTTCGGTTAAGGATATTTATCATACAGAAATTACATTTAAATTTACACCCTAATGAAGAGTAGACAGCAGCAAAAGGAGTTCGGTCTTCATCTGTAAAGTACGTATGCCAATAATGCGCTTTATATAAATCAAGAATTTTATTTTTTTTTGGCAGTAAGTGCCAAGCGTAGCCAGGTAAATCATGTTGCATATCTCCTTGACTAACTAGCAGACTTGGCTTGTTTAATATAAGATTTTTATCAGCATCCTTGTAACCAATTCCTCTTACTTTACTTAAATTATCCTCTAAATTTGTTTTTAATAATTCTATTAACGCATACACTCCTTCATTTATAAAAACAAAATCTACAAAACTATCTTTAAGAACTTCTCTGGGTAGTGCACTTACATGGGATCCTATAAAACCAATTTTTTGTTTTGGAAAATTTTGTTTTATTTTCTCTGCTAAAGACGTTGCACCAATCATCAAAAATGTTCCTTGATTAGGTTGTTGACCATACAATACAAAACAAATTAATTTTGCTTTTCTAATTTCAATTTCTTTTAAAGCATCTTCCTCATCTATTCTTAACGCATCACAATCTAATATCTCACATGAAAAATTTTTACTCAGAACTGCAGAAGACAATAAAAGAGCCCATGTCGGCGGCTCTATGGCTGAATAAGTTCCTGACAAACCTTGGTATATTTTTTTTGAAGAATTTGGAATAACAAAAAGCACGTCTAACATTTTATCTACCTAAGCCTAAATAAATTTTTTTATTTATAAAACTTAAAAAAAAACCAAAACCATAACAAATAAAAGATAAAAAAATTATCAATCTTGAAAAAATTAAAACCATAAGATTTTTTTCTAATTTAACAGATATTAGTAAATCAATAACTAATAATAGTAAAAAAATTAATATTGGAATTATAAATATAATACTTATTAATGTTAACAATGGTAAAAAAAAAACATAAAACATAAATAAAGTTGGAATTACATATAAAAATTTCCTAGAATTTTGATCATTATTTTGAAAAAATAATCCTCTCGTATATGAATATCTAAATATTTGTTTAAAATGTTTAAGAAAACTTGATCTTCTATAATGAAAAACCTTAAAATTTGATCTGTAGACAATTTTTCCTGAAGAATTAATTAAATTTAAACAAAGTTTTGAATCCTCTCCGGGCCAATAATTATCATCAAAACCTCCTATTTCTAAAAAACTTTTTTTACTGATTGACATATTGGCAGATGGCCAATCATCAAAGTTAAAACTCTCATATTTCTTACGAACAAGATATTTAGATTTTGATATACCAGTGAAAATACTACAAAAAAATAGATTTGAACATTTAGAGAAGAAATTATCATCTTCAGGTATTACGCCAGGTCCGCCAAGTAAAATGTGAGTGGGAAATTTGTCATGATTTAAAAAAAAATTATTTGCCTCCTCTAACCAATACTTATCAGGATACGCATCGTCGTCTATAAAACAAAGGTATTCTCCATTTGCTATTGATGCAGCATAATTTCTTTTTTTTCCTGGTGTAAAAATTTGTTTATTTATTATTCTGAGGTTAAAAAAATAATCTTTATTTAAAATACTTTTAAGATCATTTTCTGAAACTAACAAAACTTCAAAATTTTTAAATGACTGTTGATTTAAAAAATTCAAACATTTTAGTAGAAAAGTATTATTACTAACTGTTGGTATAATTACACTAAATTTATAGTTATTCATTTAAGGGGTTTGTAATTCTTATTAAAACTGATGAAGATCTAAATATACCAAACGCTTCAATTAAGTAGCAATTTTTTGGAATATTGTCATTCAAAGCTTTATATGGTCCATTTTTCCAACCTGGATAGTTAGCAAAATCATCGAGCAAAATGAATGAATCTTTATCTAAATTTTTTTTTGAATGTTTTAGTACATAATCTGTAGGCTCGTAATGATCCATATCTAGATGAAGAAATTTAATTGTAGAATTATTATTATCGATAAATTCTTTGAAAGTATCTTGAACTCTTCCTTTATAAAGTTTTACATTAGGCTTAACTTTAGGCAATCTACCTTCTTTATTAAAAAAATTTTTTTCAAGAGCTGATCCTGCCCAATTATCATCAAATCCTTCAAATGAATCAAATCCATGTATGTAATAATTTTTCTCTAACAGTTTTTTAGCAAATAAATTTATACTTTCACCCTCAAAAACCCCACACTCAATAAAAAGGTTGTCTTTAGATGATTTCTCCAAAACTTTTGAAATTGAATAATTTCTTATTTTATTTCTTGTTAAAAAAAGGAGTGATGATGAAATTTCTGAAGAAAAATTTTCATAAGTATCTTTTGCTATGTTTTGATTAATTTCATCTAAAAAATGATTCCTTTGGAAATCAATTTGAAATGTGTTTCTATAATAATCTGCAATTTTCTTTGTTATTGGATTATAAATTAAACTTTCAAACACTTTTTTTAACATATTGATAATTAATGGTTTATTATTTAAAAACAAATTATTAATAATTCAAATTTATATATTTAGCAAAAAGTAATTACGAATTTATTATTTATAATGTAATATATATTCTGTCTAAAGCATCTAAACTTATGTACATACTGAAAAAAATCAACAAACATTACTATATAATATCTTTATTATTAATCTTTGCAGTCTTCAATAAATTCCCCCCAGATTATTTTTTTTCAGGAGGTGATAATTGGCAGATAGTTTTCTTTGAAAACCATTTTTCAAAATGGAAACATACCTGGTCATCTGAGAATATTGGTTATCCAAACACACTATTTGGACATAATATTTTTTATTATCCTTTTTTTTTTATTGAAAAATTTATAAATATCAGGCCTGACTTTTTTGCATTATTTTTTCATTTTTTTTTTAATTTAGGGACATTCTATTCTTTTTATTTTTTTTTAAATACA
>CACBRW010000037.1 GCA_902541745.1 uncultured Pelagibacteraceae bacterium
TGGTCTTTTAGATTTTCAGTCTAACGTACGCACCAGCTATACCAAAGGCCCATATTAATTATCCCCTAAAGATTATCCTACCTTTAGTAAGATCATAGGGAGTCATTTCTACTGTAACATTATCACCAATTTAAAGAGTGACTAACCCCCAACTCATAGAGTTGGGGGTTAGCCCCCTTGTAAAACTCGAATTCTGTTTTTTCTCAGCTTTCCTGCTGTATGGGCAGTAACTGTATGCCCATTTTCTAATTTAACTCTAAACATAGCATTCGGAAGTAAATCAATTACTGTCCCTTTAAATTCCAGTAAGTCTTGTTTTGACAAATTTATTTTCTCCTTAATCGTTTTACTACAGATTGAGCGTGTCCAACCAACCCTTCGTAATTTGCAAGTGTTATAACTGATGGTCCAAGACTTTCAATACCCTTTTTTGATAAGTTTATGTACGAAATTCTTTTATAAAATTCATTTACACTTATACCGCTTGAGTATTTTGCAGAACCATTAGTTGGCAATACATGGTTTGATCCAACATTATAATCAGTCATTGCCATCACTGCATATTTTCCTAAACATATTGATCCTGAATTTTTTATTTTTGGAACTAGCGATTTATAATTTTTAATATTTAATTCTAAATGTTCTGGTGCAATTTTATTTATAACACTTATTATTTTAGCATCTGAAGAAACATACATAAGAATTCCATTATTAATTAAACTTCTTCTTGCAACAGAAGCTCTTGGAATTTCTTTTAATTGTTTAGTAATTTCAATTTTTACTTTATCTAGCAAATCTTTATCTTTTGAAATCAAAATACATTGTGCAAGAATATCATGTTCAGCTTGTCCAATTAAATCACTTGCAACCCACTCAGGGTTTGAGAATTTATCACAAACGACAGTCACTTCTGAAGGACCTGCGGTCATACCTTCAATTCCAACAACACCAAAAACTTCTTTTTTTGCTGCCGCAACATATGCGTTTCCTGGACCAACTATTTTATGAACTTTTTTAATTTTTTTAGTCCCATAAGATAATGCTGCAATCGCAGAAGGGCCCCCGATAGAATAAATTTCTTTTATTCTGCATTTTTTTGCGGCGTATAATACGGCTGAATTTTGTTTTCCTTTATGGCCTGGATTAATCATAACTATTCTCTTAACGCCAGCTACAATTGCTGGAATAGCATTCATCAACACACTCGATGGGTATGAAGCAGTAGAACCAGGAACATAAATTGCAACAGACTCTAAAGGCACATATTTATATTCAAGTTTGTTTTTTAATTTATCTGTATAAGAAATATTTTTAAATTTTTGTAGAGAATGAAATTTATAAATTCTATTATAAGCCGTATCGATTGCTTTCTTTACTTTTTTATCAAGTGAATTTATAGATTTTTTTATTTGTTTTGAGCTTGGAATGATTGTGTTGTTTTGATTAAATCTTTTCTCGTATTTTAATAATGCTTTATCTCCATTTTTTTTTACATCATTAATTATTTTTGTTACAGAGACAGAACTTGATTTAAGTTTGTTTTTCCTTTTAGAAAGCAAATTATCCAATAATTTATCAAAATTTTTACTGTTACTATTTAATATCTTCATAACTATTTAATTTCACTTTGATCTTCTAATCTTGCTTCAATGGTTTCTGTGCTTAAAGCAATATGAGAATTATTATTAAAAATAAGATTTATTTCATAAACATCATTATTTTTCAAATAATCTATACCTACTAATTCTAAAACCGCTTCTTGATTTGATTGATCAATGTTCTTTGATCTTACTTTATCAACAAAATCAAATCTCAATATACTATTAACCTTTTTATCCTCATTTTCATTTTCAACTTTAATTCTCTCAATTGATAATAAAAATACTTTATTCGATGCAAGATACTTAATATCTGAAATTTTAACTTTAGCTGCTGAACTGCAAGCTGAAATCATCTGCAAACCCTCTTGATCACTTGCAATAATTTTCGCTAAATATTTCACTATTTTAATCTCTTAATTTTAACACCAACTTTTTTTAATTTATTTTCAAAATTTTCATAACCTCGATCACAATGATAAACTCTAGTTACTACTGTGTTGCCTTTTGAAACGATACCAGCAAGCACTAAAGCAGCCGATGCTCTTAAATCACTTGACATTACTTCTGCTGCTATAAAGTTTGTATTGCCCTCTATTTTTGCAGTTCTATTTTTAATAGTTATTTTAGCTCCCAGTCGCTGAAGCTCCATTGCATGTAAAAATCTACCTTGAAATATATTTTCTGTAATTGAGCTTGTGCCACTAGCCTTACAAAGAAGGACCATAAATTGAGGGGCAAGGTCTGTAGGAAATCCAGGGTACTCCTTAGTAGTTATATTTTTTATACTTTTTATTCTTTCTGGTCCTTTAATATTAATACTATTTTTAAATAATTTAATTTTTGCCCCAACTTTTTTAAGTAAATTCAATTCAGTTTTAATTAACTTTGGATCAAAATTCTTAATTAACAAATCTCCTTTTGCTAATGTAGCTGCAACACAAAAAGTTCCAGTTTCAATTCTATCGCCCATTACTGAATATTTTGTTTCTTTAAGAGAACTTACACCAATGATTTGACAGGTTCTTTTACCAATCCATTTAATTTTAGCGCCTGCAGAAATTAAAAAATTAGTTAAATCTAAAATTTCTGGTTCACATGCTAAGTTATGTAACAAAGTTTTACCTTTTGCCAAAACTGAGCTCATTATTAATTGCTGACTAGCACCCACACTTATTGCAGGAAATTTAATTTTATTACCTTTTAATTTACCATTAGATTTAGCATGGATATATCCTTTTTTTATTTCATACTTCATTCCAAGTTTTTTTAAAGCTTCCAAATGTAAATTAATTGGTCTACCAGAATTACCATTCAAAACACATCCACCCGGAAAACTTGAGATTGATTTATGGTATTTGGCGACTAATGGTCCAAGCACGAGTATTCCTGCTCTCATGGTTTTAACAATTGAATAAGATGCAAACTGTTTTTGCATCTTAGTCTTAGTGATTTTTACTGTTTTTTTATTATTTAAAAATTGAATATTTGATCCAAGAGATTTTAATAAGTTCAGCATTGTATCGATATCTCTTACCCTAGGCAGATTTTTGATAATTACAGGTTTGTCAAACAACAGTGTTGCCGCAAGTATTGGCAAAGCCGCATTTTTAGAACCTGAAATCGAAACTTCACCTCTCATCACTCGACAAGGACCGGTGATAGAAAATTTATCCATAATTCATTTTGATTTTGCTAAAGTAATTCCTGTTTGACCTTGATACTTTCCATCTCTGTCAGCATAAGAAACTTCTGGCTGATCCCCTTGAAAAAAAAGGATTTGGGCTGCACCGCTATTTGCATAAAGCCTAATACTATTTGATGTATGATTTGAGAATTCTAAAACTAAAACACCTTCCCAACCTGCCTCTAGTACAGTTGGCGGAACACCTAAACCACACCTTGCATAAGTTGATTTTGCTGTGACAAGACCAGTAACATTTCTTGGCATTTTAAAATATTCCAGACTCGCAGCAAGTGCAAAGCTATTGGGTGGAATTAGAATAGATTCTTCGTCTTTTACTGTAATAAAATTATCTTCACTAAAATTTTTTGGATCTGCTGTAGCTCCTTTAATATTTGTAAAAATTTTAAATTCAGATCCACAACGAAGATCATAACCAAATGGATTAACGCCATGACTAATTCCATTAGCAACACTTTTGTTCACGAAAGGACTAATCATTTCATGTTCCTCTGCTAATTTTATTATTTGCTTATCGTTTAGTATCATTATTCTTTTTATTTTTTTTTTGAAAAATTTTTCTTTTTTTTAAATTAATCCGTAATGCAATGGCTTCTCTATTTTTTCTTTCCTTAATTTTATCTATTTTTTCGCTCACTCTTTATTTGGATTAGTCAGGAAATCTAAAGAAATTGGTTTATTAGGATCGAGTGCAGGCGCTTTTTCCTCTTCTTTTTTTGGGCCTTCTTTAGCTAAACGTTTAGCTTTTTTTTCAGCAAGCTTTCTCTCTCTTTTAGCTTGCTTTTCCATAAGCTTATTACCTTTAGTTGATTTGTAATCGTAATGAATTCCCATAACATTTTCCTAAAATAGATATAAATCATATTCATCAAAAAATTAAGGCAATAATTTGAAAAAAATGCTTTATTATCAATAAAATACAATTTGTCTCTAAGCTCCTGTAGTTAAATGGTATAACAAGTCATTGGTAATGACTAGTTCCCTGGTCAGTACAGGGTGGGAGCACCACTAATTTCTATAAAAAAACTTTCTCAAAAATATCGTAATCAAAATTAAAATAAAGAAAGCTGTAATAGGAACATATATATCAGGTGAAAATATTATATCACTTATTCCTGGTACGTCAGCATTTTGGTCTATAATTTTTTCTAATCCACTCCCAATAGAAACTGCTAAAAAAATTTGAGGAATTATTCCAATCAATGTAGCAAAAAAAAAGTTTATAACCTTAACATTAAATAAAGTTGGTAAGAGACAGCTCAGCTGCCAGGGTATACCGCCTATAAAACGGTAAATTAATAAATAAATAAATTCGGATTGTTTAAATTTTATTTCTAAGTTTTGAAACTTATTTAAAAACTTTTCTCTAATGAATTGTTTTAAAAAATAATTTCCAAAAATATATAAAAAAGTTGCACCAATACTCAAGCCCAAAACAACAACAAGTGTCCCTATCCATTTTCCAAATATAAAACCACCCATTAAAGCAACTGGAGATCCAAATCCTAAAAAAGGGAAAACCCAAAGAATAGTTAATGCTAAAAAAATAACAGAAATTAAAAATAAGTTAGATTTTTTAAGTTCAAAAAAATAAGATTGGTTATCTCTTAGAAAATCATAGGATGTAATTTCTGAGAGACTAAATTTTGAAAAAAAGAAATACAAAAATAAGCAAACAATTAATAAATAAGACAAACCAATAAATAATTTAATTTTTTTTGTATTTTCCATGATTCTTGTTATTTTAATGCTTAATCTTCTATTTGCTATTTTAATTATTACTAATATAAAGGGGCAAAAATTATAAAAAACTATATCAAATCTAATTATGAAAAGAACTTATCAACCCTCAAATAAAAAAAGAGCTCGAAAACACGGCTTTCGTTCAAAAATGAAAACTAAAGGTGGTAAAAAGCTTTTGGCTAGAAGAAGAGCAAGAGGAAGAAAATCACTAACTGTTTCTGTATAAAATAATGAAAAGCAAAATACTTGCTCTTTCAAAAAACGAAGAATTTAAAAATTTACTTAAACAAAAAAAGATTACCAATAAATACGTAAGTATTTTTTTTGGAAAATTACTAAATAAAGATAAAAAAAGACTAAATATCAGTTTTGTGACTAAAAAAAAAATTGGTAATGCAGTAAAGAGAAATAAAATTAAAAGAAGATTAAGAAACATCATGAATGAAGCTGTTAAAAAAATAGAGATAAACTTTGATTATTCATTTCTTGTTATAGCTAAGTCTTCTATGCTAAATAATGAATACAAAATTATAAAAGAAACTCTTTTTCAGGATTTTGCAAAAATAAAATAATGAATATATTTACTTTAATTTTAATTAAATTTATCAAAGCCTATAAATATTTGATTAGTCCATTATTGGGTCATTCTTGTAGATATTTACCAACATGTTCTGAATACAGCATAGATGCTTTAAAAGAATATGGTTTTTTTAAAGGTTTATTAATTAGTATAAAAAGAATTTTATCCTGCCATCCAATAAAATTTTTAGGGGGTGGCGAAGGGTTTGATCCAGTTAAAAAAGAAATGAAGGATAATAAATAATGGAAACTAGAAATATAATTGCTGCCATAAGTTTATCAGCTGCAGTAATTATATTATACTCGCTATTTTTTGCGCCACCCCCTGTAACGAAAGAAAATTTAACTGAAAAAACTAAGACTGAGCAGAATTCAGATGCACCTACTATTGATCAAAAAGAAAATGTAACTGAAATTTCACGAGAAGAAGCTTTACAACAAAGTGAAAGAATTAAATTTGAAAACCAAAGTATTGTTGGATCTATTTCATTAAAAGGGGCTGCAATAGACGATCTAACTTTCAAAGAATATAATGTTAGTTTAGAAAGTGATGAAAAAGTAAAATTTCTTGCACCACGAAGCTCTAAAGAAGGCTATATAATAGAAAGTGGTTTTATAACTACTGATAAAAATATCGATATTCCAAATGCAGATTCAATTTGGTCAGTTTCTGGAAATAAAAAATTAACTGATCAATCTCCTATAAAACTAAGTTGGACTAATGATCAAGGCATCACTTTTGAAAAAGAAATTGCATTAGATGATAAGTTTTTATTCACAATAAAACAAAGAGTTATAAATTCTACTGATAAAAACTATGATTTTTATTCTTATGGACAAATTATAAGA
>CACBRW010000038.1 GCA_902541745.1 uncultured Pelagibacteraceae bacterium
TAAAATTAAAAATCTGTCTTAATGGCTTAGAATTTGACACAGACAAGAAATATAAAATAAAATAAAAATATTTTAAAAGTAATATCTTAATTAAAATTAACGAAAAATAATTTTTAAAATTTTCCAATAATCTTAATTTAGAAAATTTCATTTGTATTTTAATTTCTCTAATATTTTTTTTAGAACTTTTTATTAAACCTCCAGTAATGCTACTTAAATTTTTTGTAAAATTTAAACTAAAAAAAGAGAAATCACCAAAATTTGATATGTTATTTTTAATTTTTCTTGTATTTAATGCTATTGCACAGTCCTCAATTAAAAAAATTTTTTTTTTAATTGATAAAACTTTTAATTCTTTTGTTGTTTTGTTAAATCCATTGAAATGTGTAACTATGACCGCTAGTGTATTTCTATTAATTTTTTTCATAATATTGTTTTTGTCAGCATTTAATGAATTTTTTTCTAGATCATAAAATACGGGTTTTAAACCAGCATATATGATCATATTTATAACCTCGTGAAAATTATAACTACAAACCAAAACTTCATTTTTGAAATTATTTTTTTTTTTGATGTATAAAAGTATTATATATAGAGAGGTTCTCCCAAAGTTAGTTAACAAAAAATTTGATGAATTAATTATTTTTTTAATTTTAGTGTGAACTAAATTTTTATTTTTTTTTTTGAAAATTGATAAAATTATTTCTATAAAATTATTTGAAATATAATATTTTGAATTATTAATTATCATTATTAGCTATATATTTTCCAATTTTATATGCGTTTGACATTATTTCAAAAGTAGGAAAATGCGATCCATCTTTATTTAAAATTGAACCATCGACTATAAATAAATTGTTTCTACTTATTAGCTCACCATTTTTAGATGTTCTAAGAGCATCAATTTCACTATCACTAGACATAGTTGATGTGTAATGTGCGTCAGAGCCCAAAGGTAATTCTTTAAGGTAAATCTTATTAAATGCTTTTATATTTTTCATGAAATATTCATTTAGTAATCTTTTCTCATTTTGTTCAATTTCTTTATTTTTTGAACCTTCAATAATAATTTTCCCATCATTTTGTAAAGAAATTTTTGTCTTACTAAAATCAACCGGTAAAAATATTTTACCAAATATCAATTTGGATTGATAAAATTCAAATGTTTTATTTATAAGAAAATTTAAGGGAAAAAAGTAATTTTGATTTATAAATTCTCCTAATTCTAAACTAAATCTTCCAATAGAGCCGCTTATAGATTTTTTGTTATCTAATAAATTATAAATAAAAATTGAACTAGGTGAATGTTTTTTTAAAAGTGAATACGTTTTTTTTTCTTTAAGTTTGGCGATGAACCCATAGGTTATATTGTGTAATAGATTTTGTTTTATATTTATTAACTTGTTAAGTTTCATAATTAATCTAGTTGAACCAATTGTTCCACATGCCAATATTAACTTTTTACACTTAAACTTTTCTTCATTTTCTCCGGTTAAAATAAAATATTCTTCTTCACATTTAATACTATCTATAAAAATATTACTCATATATTTAAAATTTGAATGATGGATCAACTTTTTTATCATTTCGGTTGAATTAAAAATTTCACGTTTGTTTTTTTCTGCCAAGAGTTGTGCATCTTTATAGAAATTTATATTATTTTTTTTATTTAAAAAATTAGATAAATTATTTGAGTTATCTTGATCAAAATTTAAAATTCTAAAGTTATTCTTTAAAAAATTTTCAAAATTTTTGTCAAATGATTGATTAAAATAATTCCAATATCCCCCTCCCCAAATATTTGATAGGCCACCAAGTGCGAGAGATCCTGTTGGAACAAAATTATTTGATATAATTTTATTTTTTTTTAAAAAATTATATAAGACAAAATCAAAATCTTTATTTTTAAGTTTGGGATGAAAAAAATTTACATTATTTTTTTTATCTTTAATTTTTGTATCTTTAGTATAACCTTGATCCAATAGAAGCACTTTTGCTTTTTCTTCAATTAATGAATAAGCAACGGTGCTTCCAGAGGGTCCGCTTCCAACAACTATTATTGGTGAATAAATCATTTGTTTTTATAATTAATTAATAATATTTACTATAACAAGTTAATCTTTATGGTGATAAGAAAATAATTAATATGTATATTGTAAATAATATTTATCATAAAAATATTTTAATAAATTTAGTAGTTATATTTATTTTTTTTGTTTTATCTTTAGTGCAAATTTTTCCAGACGGATATTTTTTTGCAAGTGGTGATTCAGCACAAATAGTTTCATTTAAAACATGGATTATAAACAATTATTCTCTTTGGTCTGATAATCATCTTGTTTCAGGAGGCCTAGGTATACACAATAATCAATATCAAGAAATTCCTTACCATTATTTTATTTATTTTATTTCATCACTTTTAAACCTTCAAATTGAGGGACAATCAGTTATTCATCATTTTTTATTTTATATCTTTTCTTTTTACTCAATGAATTTTTATCTAAAAAATTCTTTGGATTATTTAAGTAAAATAGAACGTGTTACTGCGTCATTTATTTATGTTTTTAATATAATTGTATTTTATATTTTTTTTTATACTTGGGGATATACAACATTTTACTTTTTATACATTACGATACCCCTCTTTTTTGCGTACTTTGATATAATTTGTAAGTTTAAGACAATTAAAGAAACATTAATATTTTGTTTAAAAATTGTACCAATTTTAATTTTATTTAATATTAGTTTTAGGAATCCTGCATTTTTAATTTCAATATTATTTTTTATAAATTTGTATGTTTTATATAATTTTGTAGCTGATTTTAAAAATTATAAATTAAATTTACTTAAAATAGTTATTTTTAATTTTATATTGATAGCGACTTTACTTCCATCTTTACTTAATTTGATTTTATACTTAAATGAAAATTTACAAGGAACAAGAGATCAAATATGGGATCAGCTTTCTTGGGTGAAGGGACAGGCAGCAAGTTTTCCAAAGCCTTTTTATTTATTTGAGGGATATGAGTTAATAAAAAAAAATTTTTTTGTAAATTTACAATATCTCTACTTTGGACTTTTAATATTATTAATACTATTTGATGGATTAAAAACTGATATTAGTAAAATTTCAAAACTTGATATTAAAAAATATTTTTTTTTATTTTCATTAACTTTATTCATTTTTTTTCATAACAAAGGAATTGATTTTTTGAATGATTTTCAAATTTATACATTTTTTGTTAATAGTATTTACTATATTTTTAGAAGTTCTGACAAAGTAATTATATATTATCCATTTATAACTCTTGTTTTGATAATTATTTTATTAAAAAATAACTTCAAAAGATTAAATATTTTAACCTGTATTCTATTATTTAATATAATAATTTCTTTCCCATTAATATTAGGAAAGATAAAAGTTAAATACGACTTGGCAGTAGCTGATAAACAAGATTTTACTTTATCAGAATATGCTATGATAAAAAAATACTCCAAAGATTACAGTTCAATTATAAAAATTTTAGAAAATGATTTAGATTTTGATAGATATGGAGTAATCAATGTTCCATTTACTGGTTTTACTTCACCAAACTGGTCTAACTATCAAAAGAATCAGCATGTTGGATACGATCCGTACTTTCAATTTTTTAAACATAAAACATTCAGCTTTAATAATTGGTCGACAAAAGAAATGAATTTCATAGGTCGTACTTGGAACCAGGCAAAACCAAATGATGTATGGTATAAAAATATTTTTAAACTTTTTCCAAACAAATATTTGATATTTCATAAAGATACTCATGATTTTATTTACGAAGAAAGTATTGATAAAATATCAATATTAGAGAAAGAAGAAATTATTTTAAAAATATATGAAGGAGAACAATTAAATTTTTACGAAATAAATTCAAATTTTTCTAATGAAATAATTTTTTTGCCAGAATTTAAAATAGAAACAGATTTTAGCTCATATAAGGATTTTTATAAATTTTTAAATAAAGTAAAGAATATTATAGATTCAAAATATATAATTAAATTTGGAAATATAGACTATAAAAATTATAACGAATTTATAAATAATAAGAAATTTAACTCATGGCTTTCAACTAATAAAGAAAATTTCAAAAATGAAAATAATATAGAAAATTATTCGATTAAAGATGTAAACATAAAATATGAAAAAATTAGTAGCACTAAATACAAAATAAAATTATCAAATTTAAAAAATCAAAAATTGATAGTAGGTTTTTTGCAAGCTTTTAGCCATTATTGGAAATTAGATGAAAAAAATCAAGGTTATGAACTAATTAACCATTTTAAATGTAATGGTTATGCTAATTGCTATGAAATTAATCCACTCCAAGAAAATTTAGAACTAACATTAGAATATATTCCACAAAAACTAATTAACAAAATTCTAATTTTTGAATTAATACTAATAATACTTAGTTTAGGTGCAATAATAATATCAAAAAGGAAAAATGAAAATTAGAATTATATTGATATATTTTCTTTTAATTTTCCCGGCAATGTCAGGAGAAAAATACTTATATTTTGATGATCAAAATGTTTTTTATCATAATAAAAATTTATACAATAGCTATTTTTTAAAGTTAAGAAATTTATATGAAATTAAATTTTCAAAGTTTGATGCAATAATCCATTTAAAAAAAAATAATAAACAGAATAGAGAAAATATTAAAATAAACGACAGGATAAAATTAAAAAAAAATTTTAATTATAATTTAGATTTAAATATTAAGGATTTTTTTAAAAAAAAAAGTTTATCTTTTTTTAAAAATGATACAGTGATTGATGAATTTCTATTTCCATACATTAATATAAAAAATAAAAACTTTATAATAAACAGTACAAAAACGTTAATTAAAAGAAATATTTTAAATAGAATTAAAAAAATATTTAACTCTAATTTGGTTTTATACAAAGATTATAATAACTTCAGTCATAAAGCAAAATTAAAGGATATTAATGTTTTGTTTAATGATTATAAAAAAAATTTAATAACAATAGAAAGCAACCAAAATATAACAGAATTTTTTATAAAGTTCGAGAGCGAGTCCTTCAAACACTTGGGGTATTTTAATAAAAAAATTTATCAAGATGGAAATAAGCAATATTTTTCTGTCATAGAGGAAACTGTAAATAAGGTTAATCATATAAAAATTGTTGAAGATTTAAAATTAAATAGTGGAGATAATTTTTATATTACAGAAATACAAGTTGTATTTGATAAAATTTCCAACAAGGATAAGTTGTTTAATTCTTTTAGCTTGTCAAATATCTATGAAGATAACTTAGAGAATTTAAATTTTTTAACTACCGGAAATAAACAGAATTTTTCTTTTAATATTAACAAGTATATTAAACAAAAATTAAATATTGATAATTTAGAAACTTTAACAATGATTAGTCAAATTGATAGTGTTTTATTTTATGAAAAAATAAATAAAAATATTATAGAGGAAAGAAAAAATAATCTTAATATAAAAAAATTGAAAAAATTATTAAATGATAAAAATAATTTTGTCTTCGCAGAAATAATTAATGTAAGAGATATGTCAAAAATATATTTTGTGTTATGCTCTTTATTTCCTGTAATTATATTTATGATTCTAAGTCATATTATGAAAATAAAACTTAATATAAGTAAAAAATTACTCAAAATTACAAAAATTTTTATGAAATTATCATTTGTTATTTTTGTTATTTTATTCATGATTACAACCTATTCAAAACCTATTAATTTGGGAGTTTATACTTATTTTGCGTTTATATTATTTTTAGTTAATTACATTATTGTAAAAAAATACCATCAACTGAATGAAGAAAATCATACTAAATAGTTGTTATTTTTTCTTTTTTAATTTCACATAATAGTTCCGCCAAAAGATTAAATATTAAGATTATTAAAACGTAGGAAACAAAAGCACTTATTAATTTAAGTCCAAATAAATAAGTTAAAAATATTATAATTGTTGATGGTATCATATTGAAAATTATAATTTTTTTTGAGTTTTGAAAATAAAAAATAAAATAAGAAATTAACAACAATGCTATTGTCCATAAAGTTGTGAGTAAATTTATGATGTTAAAATGTTTTA
>CACBRW010000039.1 GCA_902541745.1 uncultured Pelagibacteraceae bacterium
AGCAATTAGAGTTCCAATATTTATTCCTGCTATGGTTATTACTGGTATCAATCCATTTTTTAACGCATGTTTGTATTTAATACTATTTTCACTAATGCCTCGAGCACGTGCAAATTTAATATAATCTGTTTGTAATATTTCCATCATCTCTGCTCGTACAAGTCTGATGATATAAGTCATTTGGAAAAGGCTTAATGTTACTGAGGGAAGTATAATTGCCTTCAATCCTGAAACTGTTAAGAAACCTGTAGTCCAAAAACCTAAATCAACAACTTCTCCTCTTCCAAAAGAAGGTAATATTCCTAAGATTACAGCAAACAAATATATAAATAATATTCCAATTACAAATGTTGGAAGTGAAACTCCCAATAAGGATATGGCTAAGACAAAATCACTTAAAAAGCCTTTTCGATTTATACCTGTATAAACTCCTAATAATGTACCAGTTACAAGTGCAATTAGTGCTGAAATAACTACTAATTCAATAGTAGCTGGTAATCTTTCAACAATTAATTCTGAAACAGGTCTTCTTAATTGATATGAAATTCCAAACTCGCCTTTAGATGCATTAACTATAAATCTTGAAAACTGCACATGAATTGGATCCATCAAACCTAATGTTTCTCTTAATTCTGCTCTTTCCTCATCAGAGGTTTCTTCTCCAACCATGTTATTAATTGGATCTCCAACAAAATTAAATAAAGAGAAAGACACAAAGGCGACAACCAACATCACCAAAGCAGATTGAAACAGCCTTTTAAAAAAATATTTTATCAATTTGTGAAGGTTTAATTTTACAAGCCCTTTAAATTTTTAAAGGGCTTGTAATAATTTTTTAATTAATTAAAACTAGCAGTTCTGAATAACGGTTCGTTATTCGGTCTGATAGGAACATTAATATTGCTTTTAGATGCCCAAGAAATTACTTGATGATGTAAAGGAAGATAAGCAATATCATCTTTTACAATTTTCCAAGCTTTTGCAATTGCAGCATTTCTTTTATCTAAATCAACTTCACCTTCCATAACTCTAATTGCAGCATCAACATCAGCGTTACTAAAGTTAACTTTGTTCCAGCTAGCACCAGTTTCATATAGGTAATGGAAAACATAGTGACTATCTAAAGTTGGAACACCCCATCCTAGCATATAGAAATCACCCTGATCATCTTTAAGCTCTTTGAAGTGTTTACTTTTAGTTTGAGCAAATAAGTTAACGTTAACTCCAATTTTACCCAACATTCCAACAACAGCAGTACAGATTGCTTCATCGTTTACATATCTGTCATTAGGACATCTAAGTTCAACGTCAAAACCATTAGGATAACCTGCATCAGCTAAAAGTTTTTTCGCAGCATTAACGTCGTAAGGTAATCTTTTATCAAGATCAGCTGTATATCCATTTACACCTGGGAAAGTTATAATTCCCGCTGGTTCACTTAAACCTCTCATAACTTTTTTCTTGATCGCTTCAATATCAATTGCTTGATAAAGAGCTTGTCTTACTTCTTTTTTCTTAAATGGATTATCACCTGTATTACCAGTTCTTAATTTATCAGCTGCTTGATCCATGCCTAAGAAAATTGTTCTCATTTGAGCTGTACTTTCAACTTTGTGACCTGAAGAAGATCCAATTCTTTTTAAGTCTTGAACAGGAGCATCAGTAACTATATCAATCTCACCAGATAATAAAGCTGCTACTCTTGTAGCTGCATTTTTAATAGGCATTAATTCAATTTGAGTTACCTTTTTATCCTTCATTTCACCCCACCAGTGTTTATTTCTTTTAAACACTGTTTTAGTATTTGGTTCTCTTAAAGTAATTTTAAAAGGACCAGTTCCCATAGCATTTGTAGCAGAGAAAGTTTCTTGTCCTGCATCCCAATTTTGTGGAGATATTGCAAAGTTTTCCTCTGACCATGCTTTAGACATTATAAAAATGTTAGATAATTGGTTCAAAAGAATCGGGTTAGGCTTACTTGTAGTTATTTTAACCGAGTAATCTCCAACCGCTTCAACATTTGAAACTGTGCTGATGTATTCTTTAAAATCAGATGTTCTTTGCTTAGCTCTTAAAATGCTAAAAACAACATCTGCAGATGTCATTCCAGAGCCATCTGAAAACTTAGCATCTTCTCTTAAAGTAAAAATCCAAGTATTTGGATCAGTAGCTTTCCATTTTGTAGCTAAGGCAGGTCCTATTTTCATGTCCAACCCTCTTTGAACTAGAGCTTCATAAACTTGTCTAGATACTTGGGTTGTTGGACCTTCATTTTGTGCATGTGGATCTAGTGTTAGACTGTCTCCTTGCATAGACCATTTGATAGTTTTCGCCCATGCAGAAGAAAATCCAAATACTAGAACTAATGACAATAGTATTCTTACTATATTTTTAGTCTTCATTATTCCCCTCATTTTTAAAATTTATTTAAAAAAGTATAAGTGAAATAATTGAATTATAGTAGCAATAATTTACTGATAAAATTTAACTTTTATCACTATCAACTAATTTTTTTTTGCCAATCCAAGGCATCATAGCTCTTAATTCTGCACCAACTTTTTCAACTGGGTGTTCGGCTAATTTAGCTCTTGTAGCAAGAAAATTCTTTTGGCCATTTTTACATTCGTCCATCCATTCTTTAGTGAATTTTCCAGATTGAATTTCTGCCAAAACTTCTTTCATTCTTTTTTTTGTTTCTTCTTTATTAACCACTCTTGGTCCTGATTGATATTCACCATATTCAGCTGTGTTAGATATAGAATAATTCATGTTTGCAATTCCACCTTCATAAATTAAATCAACAATCAATTTAACTTCGTGAACTGTTTCAAAATACGCCATTTCAGGTTCATATCCAGCTTCAACTAAAGTTTCATAACCATTTTTGATTAATTCAACTAAACCTCCACACAATACAGTTTGTTCACCAAATAAATCTGTTTCAACTTCGTCTTTAAATGTAGTTTCAATAATTCCTGATCTTCCTCCTCCAACTGCTGAAGCATAAGACAAAGCTAGGTCTCTAGCTTTTCCTGAACCATTTTGATGTACTGCAAATAAACAAGGCACTCCACCTCCTTTTTCATATTCGCTTCTTACTAAATGACCTGGTCCTTTTGGAGCAACCATAAAAACATCTAGATCTTTTCTAGCTTTAATTAAATCATAATGAACATTTAAACCATGTGCAAATGCTATACTTGTTCCCTCTCTTACTCTTTGTTCAATATGATTTTTATAAATTTCTGCTTGCAACTCATCTGGAGTTAAAATCATTACTACATCAGCCCACTCAGCAGCATCTGATAAATTCATTACTTTTAATCCTTTTGACTCTGCTTTTGCTGCGCTCGACGAACCCTCTCTTAATGCAACAACAATTTCTTTTACCCCACTATCTTTTAAATTTAGTGCATGAGCATGCCCTTGACTTCCGTAACCAAAAATAGCAATTTTTTTGCTTTTAATCAGATTTACATCAGCATCTTTTTCATAAAACATTTTCATATCGTCTCTCCTGTTAAATTAATTAAATATTTTAGCACCTCTCGTCATAGCTACTGCCCCAGTTCTCGAAGTGCTAATAAGTCCAAAGGGCTTTAATTTTTTATTCATTTTATCAATTTCTCTTCTTAGAGCAGTTATTTGAATTACTGCTGAAGTTTTTGTTTCATCTAATATTATGGGATTAAATTTTTTACAAGCATTTAAACATTTTTGAATTTTATTTCTTTTTCCAACAACTTTAAATAATGCCATTTCTTTGAAAATTACGTCCTTATCTTCTCTTTTAAATTCTGCCACTTTATGAACAGGTACTAATTTAATTAATTGAAGTTTTATTTGATCAATTACTTGAGGTGTCCCAGTGGTAACAATTGTTATTCTTGAAATATTTTTAATCGCATCAACCTCAGCAACAGCCAATGACTCGATATTGTATCCACGTCCAGAAAATAAACCTACAACCCTCGCTAAAACTCCAGCCTCATTGTCTACCCATACTACAAAAATATATGTATCTGGTTTTTGTTTTTTCGTAGGTATGCTGTAAGCTGATTTTGACTTCGCCATTCTGATTATACTAAGGCTTTACCTTTTCCTTTAATTTTATTATCCTCTTGATCATTTGGACCTAAGATCATTTGGTTATGTGGTTTTCCAGATGGAATCATTGGAAAACAATTTTCATTAGGATCCACATGACAATCAAATATAACTGGTCCATCGTAATCTATCATTTCTTGAATTTTGTCATCCAGATCAGATGGATTGTCTGCTTTAATTCCTTTGCATCCATAAGCTTCTGCCATTTTCAAAAAATCTGGTAATGCTTCAGAATAACTTTCAGAATAATTCTTTTCATGCAACAATTCCTGCCATTGTCTTACCATTCCCATATATTGATTATTTAAAATAAATATTTTTATAGGAAGATTGTACTGAACCGCAGTGGACATTTCTTGCATAGTCATTAAAACTGAAGCTTCTCCAGCAATATCAATTACTAATTTTTCCGGATGTGCAATTTGTACACCAACTGCTGCTGGCAATCCATAACCCATGGTTCCTAAGCCACCAGACGTCATCCATCTATTTGGTTTATTAAATTTATAATGTTGAGCAGCCCACATTTGGTGTTGTCCAACCTCTGTAGTAACATAAGTATCTTTATTCTTGGTTAATTCATAAAGTCTTTGAACGGCATGTTGAGGCTTTATGCTTTCATCACTATTTACAAAATTAAGGGAGTTTTTTTCTCTCCATTTTTCAATTTGTTCCCACCACTTTGCAATATTAGATTTATTTGATTTGCTATGACCATTTTTTCTTTTAGCAATTGTCTTATTAATTTTATTGATGACACTCGTAACGTCACCAACTATTGCAAGATCTACCTTTATAATTTTATTAATTGATGATGGATCAATATCTATATGAACCTTTTTTGAATTTGGTGAAAACTCATCTATTTTTCCAGTAATTCGATCATCAAACCTTGCACCAATATTAATTAAAAGATCGCAATCATGCATAGCATTATTTGCTTCATAAGTACCATGCATACCAAGCATTCCTAAAAATTGATTATCATCCCCAGGGTATGCACCCAATCCCTGAAGTGTCGAGGTTATAGGAAAACCAGTTAGCTCAACAAATTCCCTTAAAGCCTGACTTGCTTTTGGCCCTGAGTTAATTACTCCTCCGCCACTATAGATTATTGGTTTTTTAGCTTTACTTAATAATTTTACTAATTCATCAATTTGATCTTGAGAAAATTTATTATGGGATTTTCCATTTAATTTTTTCTCTTTGTTTGGTTTTTTATATTTTGCTTTTGCAAACTGAATATCTTTTGGAATATCAATCAATACTGGTCCAGGTCTTCCTGTTGTCGCGACTCTAAATGCTTCATGCATAACTTTTGAAAGATCATTTATATCTTTAACTAACCAATTATGTTTCGTACAAGGTCTTGTAATTCCTGTTGTATCACATTCTTGAAAAGCATCTGTTCCAATTAAATGTGTTGGAACTTGGCCAGAAATGCAAACTAATGGAACAGAGTCCATGTACGCATCGGTTAATGCTGTAACAACATTAGTTGCCCCAGGACCTGATGTAACTAAAACTACACCTGGTTTTCCTGATGACCTCGCATAGCCCTCAGCAGCATGACCAGCGCCTTGTTCGTGTCTAACTAAAATATGTTTTATAGAGGGATGATTTTTTAATTCATCATAAATTGGTAACACAGCGCCGCCTGGATAACCAAATATATGTTCCACCTTTTGGTCTTCAAGACATTTAAATACAATTTCTGCTCCAGTAAATAATTTTGGCATTAGGCAATCTAGCTGAAGTTGTACTCATTGGTCAAGTTTAAGAATGAAAATTT
>CACBRW010000040.1 GCA_902541745.1 uncultured Pelagibacteraceae bacterium
TAATAAAGACACACTAATCTTTGATGCAGGCTGTGGAACAGGTCTAGTTGGAGTTGAATTAAAAAAATATGGGTTCGAAAATTTTCATGGAGCCGATTTATCTCAAACTTTATTAGATACTGTACCAAAAGACCTTTATCAAAAATTAGTAAAGGTTGATTTAAATAAACCAATAGAGGTTGAGGACAACTTTTATGGTGGAGTTATGTGTGTAGGAACATTTACTTTTGGGCATGTAAAACCAAATGCATTAGATGAATTTATAAGAATAACAAAACTAGGTGGTTTAATTTGCTTCACGATTAATGAAGGAATTCATGAAGAGTATGGTTTTGATAAAAAAATTGATATACTAAAAGATAGCAAGAAGTGGGAAGAAGTAGAATTTTTTAAATCCGACTATATTGCAAGCAAAGATGTCAACGCATGGTTAGGATTATATAGGGTATTATGAGATTTAGTAGAAAAATAGCTCCCGAGATAAAACCAAGACAAAATTTTATTACTAAAAAAAGATTAAGAGAAGACGAGATTGATTTTGATAAATTAAGATCATATCGTTTAGACAGGGTTAGAAAAGAATTAGTAAAAAACAATTTAGAAGCTTGTATTCTATTTGATCCAGTGAATGTTCGTTATGCTTTAGATACTGTGAACATGAGTGTCTATAATATGCATAATTTAACAAGATATTGTTTTGTACCAGTCAATGGACCAACTATTCTTTATGAGTATTTTAATTGTGAAATATTATCGAAGCATTTAAATCTAATTGATGAAATAAGACCAGCAATTACATGGGATTATTTTAGCAATGGAGATCAAGCAGACAATCAATTATTAAAATGGATAAATGAAGTTAAAGATTTATCAAAAAATTATTTTAAAACTAAAAAAATTGCAATCGATGTTTTAAATGGTCCTGCGGTTACAGCTTTAAATAAAGAAGGAATTGAAGTTGTAGATGCAAAATTGATTTTAGAACAGGCAAGAGTAATAAAATCACCTGATGAATTGACTTGTATGAAAGCAGCAATAGAAGTTGCAGAAAAAGGTGTATCAAAAATGAGATCAGATCTTAAGCCAGGAATGACTGAAGATGAATTGTGGTCAATTTTACATAAAACGAATATTGAAAATGGAGGTGAGTGGATTGAGTGTAGGATTTTATCGTCTGGTGAAAGAACAAATCCATGGATGCAAGAGAGTAGTAATAAAGTTATGCAACAAGGAGAAATTGTTGCTTTTGATACAGATATGGTTGGTCCCTATGGATACTGTGCTGACATATCAAGAGCCTTTGTAGTTGGACATAAATTTAATGATGAGCAAAAAAAACTATATTCAATGGCCAGAAATCAAATTGATCATAATTTTAGATTAATAAAACCAGGAATGAGTTTTAAAGAATTTATAAAAAAATCTTGGGTTTTGCCTGATGAGTATTATGGAAATAGGTATTCATGTATGGTTCATGGAATTGGGTTGTGTGATGAGTGGCCTCAAATAAGATATCCAACTGATGGTGGAGAAGAAGGTGGAACTTTTGAGAAGAACATGACAATTACACTTGAGAGTTATATTGGTAAAGTTGGTGGTAAAGAAGGTGTAAAACTTGAACAACAGTATCTTGTAGGTGAAAATGGACTTGAATTAATGTCCTATCATCCGTTAGAAGATATTTAATGAAAATTATTTTAGTAATGGGTTTGCCTGGAGCTGGCAAAACAACTCTAGCAGATGAAATGGCACCACTTTTAAATGCAAAAAGATTAAATGCAGACGAGGTAAGAAAAGCTGCAAACGATTGGGATTTTTCTGAAGAAGGAAGGGTAAGACAGGCAAAAAGAATGGCTGAAGCAGCTTTAAAATTAAAAGCAGAAGGTCATTATGTAATTGCAGATTTTATTGCACCAACTCCCGAAGCAAGAAGTTTGTTTCCAGCAGATTTTAGAGTGTGGGTCGATACGATTAAAGAAGGAAGATTTGAAGATACTAACCAAATGTTTGTTAATCCTAAGAATTTTGATTTTCATGTAACAACTCAGGATGCAAAAAATTGGGCACCAAAAATAATAGAGGAGATAAAA
Organism: uncultured Pelagibacteraceae bacterium; assembly: GCA_902541745.1. Lineage (GTDB taxonomy): Bacteria > Pseudomonadota > Alphaproteobacteria > Pelagibacterales > Pelagibacteraceae > Pelagibacter. The sequence continues at coordinate 2,091 of CACBRW010000040.1, forward strand.
AAATGACACACCAATGGGATAACAGAAAACCAACAGCACAAATGCTAGGAAGATGGCAACCTTTTCACGATGGACATTATACTTTGTTTAAAGAAATTATTAAAAAAACTGGACAAGTTTGTATTCAAATTAGAGATGTACAAGGTGTAGATGATAATCCTTTTGATTTTGAAACAGTGAAAAAGAACATTGAAGAAAGATTAAATCCTGAATTTGAAGGGCAATTCAAAATAATGTTAGTCCCTAACATTACAAATATTTGTTATGGTAGAGCTGTTGGATATAAGATTGAGCAAATAGTTTTGGACGAAGAAACTCAAAAAATATCAGCAACCAAGATAAGAGCAAAAATGAGAGAAGAGGGAAAGTTAAAATAAACTTAAATGAAGGATAGACTTAAGACTATTGTAGATTTAGAAAAATATCCAATACACGATTTAAATTCACCAATAATTAAAAATCTAATTAAAAAATGCAAAGAAGAATTGGATCAATATAGTTGTTCAACAATTCCAAATTTTATTTTACCTAAATCACTTTCGGTAATGAATTCTGAGTTAGAAAAACAATTAGACGAAGTATATATGTCTAAAGAGAGTATAAATGCTTACTTGTATGCAAAGGATGATCTTTCATTACCAAAAGATCATCCAAAAAGAACTTTTATGAATAGATACAATGGATATTTGAATTCAGATTGTTTTCCAAAAGACTCTGAGATGAAATATCTCTATGAAACTGAAGAACTTTTAAAATTTGTATCTGCTTGTTTAGGTGTTTCACCTATTTACAGATGGGCAGATCCTTTAGCATGTCATGCATATAATGTTATGAAAACAGATGGAGTACTCCCGTGGCATTTTGATAGTTGTGAATTTACACTTAGTTTAATGATACAAAAACCTGAGAAGGGAGGAGTATTTGAGTACTGTCCAAATATTAGAGAACCAGGGAATGAAAATTTCGAGGAAGTTCAAAAAGTTATAGCAGGAGATAGAACTAGAGTGAGACAATTGAAATTAGAGCCAGGAGATTTACAAATATTTAAAGGTAGATTTACTTTGCATAGGGTAACAAAAGTTGAAGGCCAAAAATCAAGATATATGTGTATTCCAGCTTATGTTTTAGATCCATGGAGAGTAAACACTCCAGAACATTCTAAAGCTATTTATGGCAAAGTTTTACCAATTCATATAGAAAGAAATCAGGCTAGATCCGATGGATTAACTGATTAATGACTAGTAACATTAAAATTAAAAAAAATAACAACGAAGTTTCATCAATTATTATTGATGAACCAAAAACTTATAACTCTTTATCATTCAAAAACCTTTCAGATTTATTAAAGGCATTAAAAAAATTAGATGCTGATAAAAAAGTTAAAGTAATAATATTAGAGGGTGCTGGTAAAGGATTTAGTGCAGGTCATAATTTAAAAGAAGTTAGAGGTCTAAAAAAGAGAGATAAATATTTAAAATTATTTAATCTTTGTTCAAAAGTAATGCTTCAAATTGTTGAAGGTAGAAAACCTGTAATTGCTAAAGTTCATGGAGCTGCATTTGCAGCAGGCTGTCAATTAGTTGCAAGTTGTGATTTGGCTTATAGCACAAAAGATGCATTGTTCGCTACTCCAGGTGTAAATATCGGTTTATTTTGCAGTACACCAATGGTTGCCGTAAGCAGAAAAATAAATCGTAAACCAATGATGAAAATGTTGTTAACAGGAGAACCTATCAAAGCTAATTATGCAAAAGAAATAGGATTAATAAATGATTATTTTTCAAAGTCAAAATTAAATAAAGAAGTGCTAAAAGTTGCAAACAAAATTGCTTCAAAATCTAATTTGACAATTAAAATTGGAAAACAAGCTTTTTACAAACAATTAGAAATGCCATTAAGTAAAGCTTACGCTTATACAAGCAAAATGATGACCCTTAACATGATGGCAATGGATGCTAAAGAAGGAATTTCTGCTTTTTTAGAAAAAAGAAAACCAAATTGGAAAAATAAATAGTGATAAAAAATATTTTAATAGTAGTTTTTATTATTATTGGTGGATTAGTAATTTATAATTTTAAAGATCATAATCAAAAAAGAGCGATAGAAGCATGTGTGGCTGGAACTAAAACATTGGAAAAACCAATGACTGCCTCTGAAGCTAGAATATTTTGTGAGAAACAGATTAAAGATAATTAATGAGTGATATTAAGGAAATTCTCTCAAAATATAAGACTATTGCTATGGTAGGAGTAAGCAATGATCCTACTAAAGCATCAACTATTGTAATGAAATATATGCAAGAATATGGATATAAAGTTTATCCAGTTAACCCTAGGGCCGAAGGTCAAAAAATCTTAGGGCAAGAAGTTTTTGCTAAAATATCAGATATTAAAGATCAAGTTGATATTGTAGATGTTTTTAGACCATCAAAAGAAGTTTATGCTATAGCAGAAGATACAGTTAAAATTGGGGCTAAAGTTTTATGGTTACAGCTTGGTATACGAGACGAAAAGGCAAAAGATTTGATGGAAAAAAATGATATTAAGTATGTTGAAAACAAATGTACAAAAATGGAATATCAAAAATATTTTTTGAAAGTTAGACAGGCGTTTCCAGTTTTGAGTGACTAATGAACAAAGTAATTAAGTTTTTAGATAGTACTTTTTTAGACTTGGGTCGACAATTTAAGTGGACTTACTTACCACCATTAATGGTTTATATGGCTGCAGGTATATCTGGTTTAACGGGTATAGTTGGCACATTCTTTGTTAAAGATTATTTAAATTTATCAGCAGCATTTTTAGCAGGCCTAGGTTTTTGGGCTGGAATTCCTTGGGCATTAAAAATGCCATTAGGACATTTAGTAGATCTAATCTGGGAGAGAAAAAATTACATGGTCTATTTCGGAGCTTCATTGATAGCTCTTAGTTTACTAATTATGTATGGATTGATTATTCATACTGAAGATATGTCCCAGGTATTTTCGGTAGAAACATGGTTTGTGATAAGTGTGATTTTAGCTCCAGTTGGTTATGTGGTTCAGGACGTTGTAGCCGATGCTATGACAGTTGAGGCAGTTCCTTTGGTTGATGAAACAGGAAATGATTATTCTAAAGATCAAATAAAAATAATGCATACAACAATGCAGACACTTGGAAGGTTTGCCATTATTGGCGGTACAGTACTTGTTGCATTAGTTAATGTAATTTTGTTTAGAGATGTGGAAGGCCTTGAGCAGGCTGATAAAATAAATTTATACGGAACTATTTATATTTATGCTCTTGTAATACCTTTGGTTTCTATACTAGGTGTAATTTTAGCCAATTATTTAAGACATAAAAAAATACAAACTTTAAAATCTAAAGGTCTAGAAT
>CACBRW010000041.1 GCA_902541745.1 uncultured Pelagibacteraceae bacterium
TCTTTTGATATTTTTGATAAGATTTTAAATTTATTTTTATCAATTAAGGTATTTTTTGATAACAATCTAAATTTTTCAACAATTTTAAAAAAAGCTAAGCCTTCTTGATCTTTAATAACTCTACCAAGGTAAGTTCCTAATAGCCTAAAATCCTCTCTTAAAAGTTTGGTAGGTATTCTTTCATAGTAAAGATCTCTTTTCTTCATTACTTATAATAAATTTTTTTTGTAAAATTCCTCTTACATTTGTTTTTACACTAAAAAAGAAACCAGAATATCTAAATTTTCGCAAATCAGCTTTGTTCATTCCTTTTGTTGCAGTTGAAACATAAAGTTCATTAGTGTTTTTGCCTCCAAAAGCACAGTTAGTTATATTTTTTGCTGGAAGTTGAATTCTATGAATTAAATTTGCTTTTTTGTTGAATACAGAAATACAAGCTCCATGGAAATGGGCTACCCATAGATTTTTATTTCTGTCTAGAGTCATACCGTCTGGAACCCCTTCGTTATTATTAAATTTTTTAAATACTTTTTTATTAATAATTTTATTATTTTTATTTATTTTTATTTTATAAATTTTTTTCTTAGCACTATCAGTATGATAAAAATTAAATTTATCTATAAAAGCTGGCCCATTGGTTATTCTATAATTTTTATCAACTTTTGATAATTTTAAGTTTTTGTCTAATTTATATAATGAACCCCTTTCAATTTTTCTCTCTAAATTATCCATAGTTCCAAACCATAAATTTCCAGCTGGGTCAGTTTTACCATCATTAATTCTGTTAAGTTTTAAATCTGACTCAATTATAATTGATTTTAGAATTTTTTTTGATTTTAAATTTTTAATTCTCAGTTCCCCCTGAAGACCTAAAATGAAAATATAATCTTTAATGTGTGCAATAAAACCAATTTCTTTATTTACTTTAAAAATTTTCTTTTTCTTATTTTTTATATTTAAAGAACAAATTTTCTTTTTTTTTATATCTACAAAGTAAATTGAATTATGTTCTTTTACCCAAAGCGTTCCTTCTCCTAAAGTACATCTTAATTTCCAAATAGGTTTTGGTTCTAAAGTCTTTATCTTATTCATTTACTTCAAACTCTTTTAAAAAATCTTCTTTTGGATTAATGCCAATTCCTACGTTATCAGTCACTGATGCATATCCATTATTATTTTTTACTTGATCTAGTATTGAGAAATCTTCTTTTGGTAAATCTGTGATGAAAACATTATTCTCTGTTGTATCAAACTCAAGCATAGATTTTGATGGAAACAAACCTCCGGGCATATCTGGCTGTGCAGTCAATAAATGAAGATTAACCGCTATACTAACGGCAGAACCCCACACATGATTAATTACTGGAATAAAATTTGCCTGAGCCAGAGCAGCAACTTTTAAATACTCAGTAATCCCGCCTAAGCCACACACCTCGGGTTGAGCAATATCAACACATTTACCAGTTATTAATTTATTCCAGCCATATTTCGTAAATTCAGCTTCACCACCTGCAATACTAGTAGAGATTTTTTGTTTTAAATCTCTATATCCATCATAATCTTCAGGGGCAACAGGTTCTTCAAACCAATGAATATCTAATTCATCTAAACCTTTTCCAACGTAAAGTGCATCTTTCAAATTATAAGCATGATTTGCATCAACCATTAATTTAAAATCTTTTCCAACAGAGTCTCTCACAGCTTGAACTAGTTTTAGATCATCTATAGGACCTAATCCAATTTTCATCTTCATAGCTTTAAAATTTTTAGATTTTATTTGCTTTGACTCTTCTTGAAACAAAGCGACCAATTCATTAACTGATTTTTTCTGTAACATCATTCCATAACCGTACACTGGAACTTTATTATTACATTTTCCTCCAACGAGTTGATAAAGTGGAGCTTTCGTTTTCTTACCTAGTATATCCCACAAGGCAATATCTACTCCTGATAATGCTTGAATTGGCATGCCCCTTTGACCACTATCTCTTAAAAGATTGTATACTTTTTGCCAAATATGCTCTTTGTTTAAAGGGTCTTCACCAATCACCAAAGGCTGTATAACCTTATCAACAATATACTTGTTCGCCAAAGCTATTTTTCCAGGGCCAAAACACTCACCCCAACCCGTTATTCCTTCATCTGTTTGAACTTCAACTAGATGAGCTGTACGATGTTTATAATATTGTTGTGAGTATCCAAGTTCTTTTTCTAACTCATATTTAAGTACATGACTTTTAATAGAAGTTATTTTCACAACAAAATTATAAAGCAACTACCTTTGAGTTTTGCTCCCCTAAGTTTTCAACTGATAATTTCATCATATCACCAGCTTTTAAGAACTGCTGTGGCTTCATTCCCATGCCTACACCTGGGGGTGTGCCAGTTGTAATAATATCTCCTGGTAAAAGAGTCATATACTTACTCAAATAAGATACTATCACATCAACATTGAATATCATTGTGCTCGTGTTACCTGTTTGCATTCTTTTTCCATTTACATCTAAGCTCATTTTTAAATTATTAACGTCTGATATTTCATCTTTTGTAACTAAATGTGGACCAACAGGGCCGTAAGTATCATGAGATTTTCCTTTAACCCATTGTCCCATTTTTTCAAGTTGCCACTCACGTTCACTTACATCATTTACTAAACAATAACCTAAAATATGATCTTTTGATTGATTTTCTTTGATGTGTTTAGCTTCTTTACCAATTACAATACCAAGCTCTACCTCCCAGTCTAATTTTTTTGATCCTGAAACTATTTCAACATTATCGTTGGGTCCAATTATACAGCTAGTTGCCTTCATAAACACTATGGGTTCTTTTGGAATATCAGCGCCAACTTCAGCAGCATGATCTGAATAATTAAGGCCTATAGCTATAAACTTACGTGGGCTAGTTATACAAGAGCCTATTCTTTCACTTGAGGATAATTCAGGTAAATTAGATAAATCAGCATTTTGTAACTTTGCAAAAGTCTCAAAGTTTAAAAAATCAGGGTTTAAATCTTTAATATGAGAACTTATATCCCTAATTTTACCATCCTTATCCATAATAGCTGGTTTTTCACTCCCTTTTTGTCCTATTCTTAATAATTTCATATTTATCCTTTTGTTATTTAATTATATTGAAATTCCACCATCAACTGAAATAGTTGTTCCCGTTGTAAATGTTGCATCATCGCTTGCTAAATATACGGCTACTGCTGCTATTTCTTCAGCAGTCCCTAATCTTCCCATAGGTTGTCTAGCAATGAAATCTTTTTTTGCCTGAACTGGATCTGGGCTTTGATTAACTCTATCTTGCCAAGATGGTGAAAAAACTGTTCCTGGTGCAATTGAATTACATCTTATATTTTGTTTAACAAAATCTGCTGCTATTGATTTTGTTAAACCAATAACTGCACCTTTTGTTGCTCCATAAACAAACCTATTTGGAAAACCTTTTAAACTTGATGCACATGATGATACATTAATGATGCTTCCACCATTTTGTTTGACCATTAAAGGTAGGATAGCTTTACACATAAAATACATAGACTTTACATTCACAGTTGAGGAAAAATCCCAATCTTTTTCCTCACACTCTAAAATTGTACCATGATGAACAAAACCAACTGCATTAAACAAAACGTCAACTTTATTTAACTTTTTAGTGAATTCTAAAATTGCATTGTTGTCTGTTGAATCTAGCTTTTGAACTTTTATCTCAGGATATTCTTTATTTAAATCAGCCAAAGTTTTATCATTTAAATCCGTTGCAGTGACATTAGCCCCTTCTTTATGGAATGCAATTGCTGTTGCCTTTCCAATACCTTGACCCGCTGCTGTTACTAGAATTTTTTTACCTTCTAATCTTCCGCTCATTTTTTATTTATCCTTTCGATTTCATTATAAAGTGAACTATGATCAGTGTTTCCATGGCCATTATCGACAAGAGTTTTATACATTTCTTTCACCAAATTTGAAATAGGTAAATGCGTATTATATGAATTTGCACACTCTAATATGTTATTCATATCTTTTAAATGAGTTGAAGTTTTACCTTTTGGACTAAAATCTTTATCTATCATTCTTTTTCCATGAGTTTGTAAAATTTTACTATCTGCCCAACCCCCAGAGAGAGCTTTGATTAGTTTAATTGGATCAGCACCAGCTTTTTCACACAAAGTTATTGCCTCTGCAACTGCTCCTATTGTAACTCCTACTACAATTTGATTTGCTAATTTAGAAACTTGTCCACTTCCCACAGGTCCTACTAATGTTGGGTTTCCCATTGCTTTTAAAATATTTAGAGAATTATCAAATACTCTTTGTTCACCTCCAACCATAATAGCTAAAGATGCTTCCTCTGCTCCAATAGTCCCTCCAGAAACTGGTGCATCTAAATAATTTATACTTTTTAACTTTAAAGTATTTCCGTATTTTGTTGCAGTGGTTGGTTTAACTGAACTCATATCAATAACTGTTGATCCAGATTTTAAATTATCTAAAAAGTCTGAATTATTCATAATCGCATCAACAGCACTATCGTCTGTTAACATAGTAATTACACAGTCTTTATCTTTAACAACTTCACTTAAAGTTTTTGATATTTGTGCACCAAATTCTTTTAAAGGTTCAGCTTTATTTATTGTTCGGTTGAATGCACTTAATTTCAATCCTGATTTTAATATATTTTTTGCCATTGGAAGGCCCATAAGACCTGTTCCAACAAATCCAATATTTATCATGGCTTAGGCTTAAACTCGTGGAAATTTTGTGTCATTGCCTCTGGGAAGAACATAACACATGCTAATACTATTAACTGAATTACTATAAATGGAGCAAAACCTCTGAAAATATCTGTTAATGAAATATGTGGAGGTGCAACTGATTTCAAATAGAAAGCCGCAGGACCAAATGGTGGACTTAAAAATGAAACTTGCATATTTACACAAAACAAAATTCCAAACCAAATAGGATCCATACCAAGTGCTATAACAATTGGTAAAAATACTGGCATTGCTAATAAAACAATTCCAACCCAATCCATAAATGCTCCCATAATTAGAAACATTATTTGCATCATGAAAATTAAATACATTGGCTTTAAATCATAAGCTAAAATAGTCTCTGCAACATAAGTCGGTCCCCCAGCAAGCGAATAAGCGCCTGCAAGTACTGTAGCACCAAAAGTAATTGTTAAAATTGTCCCCGAAGCTTTAAATGTTCTAACCAATGCATCTTTAAACAAAAACCATGTTAGCTCTCTTCTGGCAAAAATTATTATTAAAGTAGCAACAACACCCATTCCAGCCGCTTCTGTAATACCGGTCATACCAGAGTAAATTGAACCTAAAACAATTATTACAATACCAATTGGTGGCAAAAGACCTGGAAGGTAAGACATTTTTTCTTTTAAAGTTAGAGCTGGTTCATCACTAAGTGGTGCA
>CACBRW010000042.1 GCA_902541745.1 uncultured Pelagibacteraceae bacterium
TTCTTGTTATTAAAATAATAATGATTTTGATCTTTATCAAAATTATAAGACATCAATTAGTTATCGATGCCCATCTCTTTCATGTCTTGATATCTATCACCCGTTCTTGCATGAGCTCGTCCAGTTGGAGCGCCTCCAATTGCAACAACTATTTCATCCTCGTTTGGTGCATCATGAATTGTAAATTCATGTGTTAGATAAAAAGGTCTTAATCCAGCATCAGTTTTATGCATCATTGGAATTGAAATTTTTGTACCTGCTGGACCTCTGGTATTTGTAAAACTTAAATAGGAAGTACCTCCAACGGCATCTCTAAATTTATTTCCAAATCTTAAAGTATGAATAAATGCAGATGCGTGTTCTATTTCACCATTTAATCCAACCATGGCAGCTTTCCCATAAGCTAAAATTTTTTCTCCTGACCCAATTTCTTTGGTTAACTCCGGCACTAAAAGATCTCCTAATTGAGGTGCAAGATCTAATATTTCTGGTTTCAAATCTTCTACAAAACCTTTTCCAGCCCAAGGATTTTCTATGACAGCTGCAACTGAAACCAGCAGAGCAGGCTCTTTTGCTTTTTTTCCACCTTCAATAAAAGTTTTATCTACAAATTTTGTAAATTTTCTTAGTTTTAAATCCATCAACTAGCTTGCTCTTTGAATATTTGTGTCTATTGGTTTTATATTGGGAATAACTTCTTCTGTAAATAATTTGATACTTTTCATACAATCTTCATGTTTTATACCTGGAAAGTTTGACCAGACTTGTAAATTTTGAAGATTTAATTCTTGTTGAAGTTCATTTATTTTTTCTATTACAAACTCAGGTGTTCCAAATAAAAGATTTCTTTTATGAAGAAATTCATAATTTAATAAATCAAGCTTATTTTTTGTTTCTGGTAATTTTTCATCTGGATCCATATGATTTCCCAATCCTCTCCAATGACAAACCCATCTCATATAATTTACTATATGTTCTCCAGCCATCTTTTCGGCCTCTTCCATAGTTTCTGCAACAAACATATCTCTAACCAAACTAATACCTTCACCTAAAGGTACATCTCTATTTTCAGCTTTAGATTTTGCCTGTTTATAAATTTCAAATCTTTTTTTCAAAGCTTTTACTGTTGGGATCCACATAATTGTATTAAGTCCATTTTCTGCTGCCCACTGAATTGATCTTTCTCCATCAACTACTTGAGAAATAGGTGGAAAAGGTTTTTGATAAGGTTTTGGTAATACACATATTTGTTTTAATTCATTTGTTTTTAAATCTACAACATTTTCTTTTGGAGGACTCATGTCGTGTTGCCAAATAAAATTAGGAGACGGATAAGTGTAAAATTCTCCTTTATATGCAAAGAAGTCCTCAGACCATGCTTTTTTCATTATGTCTAAAGTTTCTGAAAATAGTCTAAAATTTTTTGCTTGGTCTTTTAAGTCAGCTTCTTTGTTCATGTTGATGGCTTCTCTCCCATAAACACCTCTACCAATACCTACTTCCACTCTTCCTTTTGACATTTGATCGAGTGTTGCAATATCTTCTGCGAGTCTTATAGGATTATGAAACGTAATTACATTACAAGCTTGTCCCAAGCGTATATTTTTAGTTCTTGCTGCAGCATCTGTGCACATCATTAACGGATTAGTACAAGACTCCATTCCTTCATGGTTAAAATGATGCTCGGTATACCAAATAGAATTCCAATTATTTTGATCACAATATTCCGTGATCTCTCTAGCTTCGTCTATTAGTTGGGTATAGGGTTTTTTATCCCAGTTTGTAGTATTACAAAAATATCCAAAGTTCATAAAGCCTCCTTTAAAAATTAATTTAAAGACGACCGATCCCACTTTCGTAAATTTTTGAATTTAACGACGAGTTATGTATCGCTTTATTTATAAACCTTATAATTACTATCGTTGATATTCAATAAATTTTTTTAAAGATTTGTTGAGAAATTTCTCATAAATTTCACCATTATTTTTAGATATTCTTTTATTTAAAAATGATTGGTCCATTTTGAAATCATAGGAAGGTTCAAAGAAAAAAGGAACAGATAGCCTCCTACTTTTATTCCACAAAACTCTATGATTGGTTGCTTTAAATTTACCCTTACTTAAATATTCTAAAGCTCTTCCCGTATTTACTATTAAAGCCTTTTTATTAAATGGTACATCATACCATTTTTTGTTTTTTCTATTTTGTACTTGTAATCCACCTTTTCTATCTTGGTAGAGAACTGTAAATATTCCACTATCAACATGAGTTTCGCATCCAAGCGCTACTCCATCTTGTTTTGATATTTCTACTGGTTTACTTTGATTTGGGTAATAATTAAATCTTAATGTACTTAAAGTTTTTAATCTTGAAAAAGCTGTACTAGAAATATCAGGATTTTTTTTATTAAGTTTAATTACACTTTTAAACAAAGTTTCACTTAATCTATAAATATTATCAAAATATTTATTTAAAATATTAATTGAGCTTTTATTTAAACATTTACCAAGATTAAGAAATTCTATGTATTGATTATTTAGTTTTGAAGAATATTCTTTAGTTACTTTTAAATCACCTATATCTAAACCTTCTTTTCCATTCACATCGTAAGGAAAATATCCTCTGTATAAATTTTTATTTATTTTATTCCATTTTTTAGGTGCTAATTTTCTTTTTGTTTTGTCTGGTAAATTAAAAAATTTGTTTCCAACTTCACATGTTTTTTTAATTTCTTTCAGATTAATTCCATGTCCAGTAATTTGAAAAAATCCTACATTGATGCAAGCTTTTTCAATTTCTTTAATTGTTTTAAATGCATTTTGAGTTTCGAAATTATTTTTAATTAAAGATGATATATTAATTGTTGGTATAAAGTTCTTGTTCATCTTCTGACAGGTGTTTCTGTTGCAATATATTGATCTCTAGCTTTTTCTCTTACGTAAATATAAATTCCAGCTGCTATTATACATGCAACACCAATAAATGTTCTGACCGAGGGTATTTCATTAAATAAGAAATAACCTGGGACCATAGACATTATAATTAAAGAATATTCAAATAATGATACAACCGAGGGTGAAGCAACGATGTATGCAGTGAAAATACAAACAAAGGCAATTGAGGCGGCAAAACCAAAAAATAAAATAAATTTCCAAGTATATTCAATGTTTGAAAACCATTCTCTAAATATAAATTGAGTAGTGGGATCAAAATTAGAATCATTAAATTGACCGTTACCCATAAAGATAAAGATAATTCCACAAAGTATTAATGCTATAAGATAGAAATAAAAGAGTTGAGTGTTAACATCATCTTTGTCAGAAGTGTATTTGGTTATTGTCATTGAGGCTGCATAAAAAAATGCACACAAAACAGGCAATAAACTTTTGTAGTCAAAATCAGAAAAGTTTGGATCCAAAACAATAAACACGCCTAAAAAACCAAACAGGATTGCAGACCATCTTCTAATTCCAATAAACTCTTTCAAAAAAAATTTAGCAAAAATTGATACAAAAAATGGACATGAAAAAAATAAAGCATTTGCTGTAGCTAAAGGCATATAGGTTAGTGAGATAAAGAATGCTGAAAACGCTAAAAAGTGAAGAATTACTCTTAAAATTGTAAAAAAAGGATAAAAGGTTTTTAAAGAAACTTTTTGACGTTTAAATTTGATGTAACCAAAAAGTAAAAATGCAGCAACAAAATATCTTCCAAAAAAGATTTCATACAATGAAGCTTTTTCGAAAATAAATTTGATTAATGAATCCTGCATTGCAAACATAGTCATTGCTGCAATTACTAAAAGAATTCCTTTTGAGTTGTTATCACTGCTCATTTATGCTCTATATCAAAAAAGAATATGTTTTTAAATTTATTAAATTTATGTCATATTTAATTTATGATTTCTGAAGAAGATAAAATAATGATGGAAACCCTTTACTGGTGGGGTATCCCAACTTTATTTAGATGTAAAAATGATCCAGATCCAAAAAATTGTGACATTGCATTAGTAGGTGTACCTCATAGTACCGGAAATGGAACTACAGAAAGAGATCAGCATTTAGGTCCGAGAGCAGTGAGAAACATTTCAGCAATGTTGAAACGTTCTCATTTTGATTACAAAATTGATCCTTGGAAAGATAATAAAATTCACGATTTAGGAGATGTTCCATTTCCCGAGGCTAATGATAATGAAAAATGTATAGAAAGAATTTCATCTTTTTATGATCTAATAGAACAAGCTGAAAAGCCGGTAGTTTCAATTGGTGGAGATCATTCAGTAACTGGTGGAATTGTTCAAAGTTTAGCAAAAAAAAACTCAAAATTAACTAAAGGAAAAAAAATAACATTTCTTCATTTTGATGCTCATACGGATTGTTTTGAAAAATTAGATCACTTTTTGGGTGCAAAAAAATCTGCAGCACATTGGGCCTCTTATTTAGTAAAACAAGGAAATGTAGATCCACATACAAGTACACAGATAGGTATAAGAGGAAATCCTAGAACGCTAGATTGGTTACAAGCAAGTTATGATATTGGATATCAAGTAATAACCATGGATGAGTATAGGAAGTGGGGACATGAAAAATGTATAAAAATGATTTTAGATAGATTAGGCGATAATCCTATTTACGTTACATTTGATTTAGATTGTTTAGATCCAACAGTTGCCCCAGGAGTAGCAAATATTGAGCCTGCCTATAAAGGATTTAATATGGATGAGGCACGTAAATTGATTCAGTGTTTAAAAGGTAAAAATGTAATTGGTGGAGATGTTGCATGTTTAATGCCAACAAAAGATAGCCCAAATCAAATTACAGCAATGGTTGCAGCATCAATTATGTTTGAAATTATTTGTTTAATTTCAGTTTATCGAAATAAATAGATTTAATTTAAATAACTCAGGTGGATATTTATTTATTTCTTTAACTTGGAGGATAATTGAAGTCCATCTTCAGAAAATTTAGATTTATTTTCTTTTATAAAATGATCCATTAGTTTTATTTTTTCCTCCTCGAATTCAGTGACCTTTCGTTTACTTAAATCAATATAAAGAGATATCCATTCCATAGAAGCAGAAATTTTGTTAGTTTCCTTAGAAATCATTTCCATTTTCAAATGCAATCTTTTTTTATCGTGATCAAAATAAATAAGATTGACTTCTACTTTTTCGCCTTCTCTGATTTCATTTAAATATTTAGTATTGGTTTCAACCACCATAGTACTTCTAGCTAATTTTTTTGCAGCAGTTCCACCCATTTTAAATCTTTCAAGTGCAACTTCCCAAG
>CACBRW010000043.1 GCA_902541745.1 uncultured Pelagibacteraceae bacterium
TTACCTGGGGGGAAAACATCAGGAGGAAAATCAATAAGTCTAATTTTATTAGTTTTAGTTTTTGTATGGTTAGCAAGTGGTCTTTATAGAGTATTACCCGACGAACAAGGGGTGGTATTAAGATTTGGTAAATTTATAAAAACTACACAACCTGGTTTGAACTATCATATACCTTTTCCTGTTGAAACTGTTCAAACACCGAAAGTCACTAAGGTTAATAGAATGGATATAGGATTTAGATCTGAGAGAGACAGTGGCTTCTCTACAGGTGGTGGAGTTGCTGATGTTCCACAAGAAAGCCTGATGTTAACTGGTGATGAAAATATTGTTAATATAGACTTTTCAGTATTTTGGGTAATTAAAGATGCAGGTAATTTTTTATTCAAAATTCAAGATCCAGAGGGAACTGTTAAAGCTGCTGCTGAAACTGCAATGAGAGAAGTAATTGCAAAAAGTGATATCCAACCAATCTTGACTGAAGGAAGATCAAAAATTGAGCTCGAAACTCAAGAAATTATTCAAACTATTTTGGATGATTATGAAAGTGGAATTCAAATTACACAAGTTCAAACTCAAAAAGCCGACCCACCTGATCAAGTAATTGATGCATTTAGAGATGTACAAGCTGCAAGAGCAGACATGGAAAGATCTAAAAATGAGGCTGAAGCTTATGCAAATGATGTTATTCCAAGAGCACGAGGGGAAGCACAAAAAATTTTACAAGCAGCAGAAGCGTATAAAAAAGAGGTTGTTGCAAAAGCTGAAGGTGAAGCAAGCAGATTTATAGCAATTTACAATGAGTATAAAAATGCGAAAGCAGTTACTCAAGAGAGAATGTATCTAGAAACTATGGAAAAAGTCCTAGCTGATATAGATAAAGTAATTATAGAAAAAAATGCAGGTTCAGGAGTAGTTCCATATTTACCTTTACCTGAGCTAAAAAAGAAAGCGACAAATTAAGATGAAAGCTGGAAAAATATTAGCAGGAGTATTAGTTGCAATTGGTATTGTAGCATTTTTATCAGTAATTATTGTTAAAGAGGTTAACCAAGCAATTATTCTTCAATTTGGTGATCCAAAAAGAATTATAATGAAGCCGGGATTAAACTTTAAAATTCCTTTCATTCAAAATGTTGTTTATTTAGATAAAAGAATTTTAAATTTAGATGCTCCGCCGGAAGAGGTAATTGCATCAGACCAGAAACGTTTAATTGTAGATGCTTTTGCTAGGTTTCAAATTATCGATCCATTAAAATTTTATATTTCAGTTGGAAACGAAAGAGTTGCAAGATCAAGATTGTCAACAATTATAAACTCAAGAATAAGAAATGTATTAGGTCAAGAGGAATTACAAACATTGCTATCCAAAGATAGATCTAAGCAAATGGCCTTAATTAAAGAAGGTGTAAACAATGAAGCACAAAACTTTGGAATTAATATTGTTGATGTTAGAATTAAAAGAGCGGATCTACCCCAAGCTAACAGTGATGCAATTTATAGAAGAATGCAAACTGAAAGGGAAAGGGAAGCAAAAGAGTTTAGAGCAAAAGGTGCAGAGATGGCAGTTACAATCACATCAACTGCTGACAAAGAAGTTACTGTAATCTTAGCAGATGCTCAAAAACAATCAGAAATCATGAAAGGGGAAGGTGATGGAGAAAGAAATAAAATATTTGCAGACGCTTTTGGTCAAGATCCTGAATTTTTTGCTTTCTATAGAGCTATGCAAGCATATGAAAAAGCCCTTATTGGTGGTGAGACCTCTCTAATTTTATCACCTGATAGTGAATTTTTTAAATTTTTTGGAAATATAAAACCTGAAATCCAACAATAATTCTTAAATGCGCGAGCTAGTTATAGCTTTTGGTCTTTTCTTATTTATTGAGGGAATTTTGTACGCCTTATTTCCAGCAAAAATGAAAAGTATGTTAAAAAAATTAGAACTTGTTAAAGATAGTCAGCTTAGATCAGGTGGACTTATTTTTGCAGTAATAGGTTTTATAATTATTTATTACATTAAGAGCTAATATGAATAAGATTAAATTTATATTCTTAACCCTTGTTGTATTATTTAGCTTTTCTTTAAATGTAAACTCCAAACCAGTTCCTGCTTCCTTTGCGGATCTTGCAGAAAAATTAATGCCATCTGTGGTAAATATTTCTACTACAACTACTGTAGTGACAAACACCAATCCTTTTCCTTTTCAATTTCCTCCTGGCTCTCCTTTTGAGGATATGTTTAAAGAATTTGGAACACCTCAGGAAAGACAATCAGCTGCTTTAGGTTCTGGGTTTATAATAGACGAGAAAGGAATTGTAGTTACGAATAACCACGTAATTCAAGATGCTGACGATATTATTGTTAGAGTAAACGGAGATCAAGAATTTAAAGCAAAAGTTTTGGGTGCCGACCCACTGATGGATATAGCTGTTTTGCAATTAGAAACAGAGGAAAAGTTTATTCCAGTTGCATTTGGAGACTCTGACAATGCAAGAATTGGAGATTGGGTTTTGGCAATTGGAAATCCATTTGGTTTAGGTGGAACTGTTACTGCTGGAATTATTTCTGCAAGAAATAGATCAATTGGCTTATCAAGATATGAAGACT
The DNA here is from genome assembly GCA_902541745.1 of uncultured Pelagibacteraceae bacterium. Lineage (GTDB taxonomy): Bacteria > Pseudomonadota > Alphaproteobacteria > Pelagibacterales > Pelagibacteraceae > Pelagibacter. The sequence goes on from CACBRW010000043.1 coordinate 2,609, forward strand.
TTATACAAACAGATGCTTCTATAAATTCTGGAAATTCAGGTGGACCTCTGTTTGATATGAAAGGAAATGTAATTGGGATCAATACAGCTATTCTTGGACGTAACGGTTCAATTGGAATTGGATTTTCTATTCCTTCAAATAGTGCGCAGACTGTAATTAAACAATTAATTGAATTTGGTGAAACAAAAAGAGGATGGCTTGGTGTTAGAATTCAAGATGTTACAAAAGAAATTGCTGAAGTTGAAAAGTTAGATAAAGCTAGAGGAGCATTAGTTGCAAGTGTTGCTGAAAATAGTCCTTCAGAAAAAGCAGGAATAAAACCTGGTGATATTATTTTAGAATTTAATGGAGAAAAAATAAACCAAATGAAAGAACTTCCAGCTATTGTTGCCAGAACAGAGGTTGGAAAAAAAGTTGAAGTTAGAATTTGGAGAGAAAAAAAAGAGATTGTCAAAAATGTTATTTTAGGAAGATTGGAAACTTCAGATGATTTCAAAATAAGTAAAAATCAAGAAAATCAAAAACAAAACAATGAGGAAATAATTGAAAGTTTAAGAATTGCAGTAAGACTATTGACTAAAGAAGATATTAAAAATAGAAATTTGCCAAATCAGACAACTGGACTTGTAATAACGAAAATTGCTAACAACAGCCCTTTAGCAAATTCAATTGAGCTTAATAGTATTATTGTTGAAGCTCAGAAGAAAAAAATAAGATCAGCTGAAGACTTAAGAAATATTACTAAGGATGTTCTAAACTCAAACCAGAAAACTGTTTTACTTGCAATTTATAACAATCAAAATCAACGAAGATACATTGGTGTTAAACTAGATTAATAATGGATTTAAAATCCAAGATTATATTAATATCTGGTCCTACAGCTTCAGGCAAATCAAGCTTTGCGATTAAAGTTGCAAAAAAAGTTGATGGAGAGATCATCAATGCAGATAGTATGCAAGTATACAAACAGCTTAAGATATTGTCAGCTAGACCAGATCCAAAAAAATATCAGAAAATAAAACATCATTTGTATGGTTTTCATGCTGTAACAAAAAACTTTTCGACAGGTGATTGGCTTAAGCTAGTAATTAAGAAAATTGAGGAAGTTCAAAAAAGAAAAAAAACTCCAATTCTTGTTGGAGGCACAGGTTTATACTTTAAGGCTTTAACTGATGGTTTAGTTAAAATACCAAATATTTCATTAAAATTACGAACTCAAATTAGAGATTTACAAAAAAAACTTGGACAAAAGAAGTTTTATGAAAGACTGTTAAAATTAGATCCATCCTCAATAGAAAATATAAACCCTACAGACACCCAAAGATCCATCAGAGCTTATGAAGTTAAAAAGTTTACAAAAAAATCTCTAACTGAATGGTTCAAAAATACGAAATCAAACTTCGTTGAAGATGATTTTTTTAAAGTTTATATTGATTTTCCTAGACAAGAATTAATTGAGCGCATCAATGTAAGAACTAGGGAGATGATGGAAAATGGAGCTATAAAAGAAGTAAAAGATTTCATAAAGTTAAGAGTTAGAAAAGAT
>CACBRW010000044.1 GCA_902541745.1 uncultured Pelagibacteraceae bacterium
TTTTGGTACGGCTGCCATACCTCCAAAGGCAATAAAAACCTCTTTAATTTTATTTTTATTAATTTCAAAATTGAAAGATCCACAAACAGATGAGATATCATCATCAAATCTTTTTGATATTTTAAAAGCTTTAAAAATATTTTTCTTAAATAATGGTATTTTTATTGAGTGAATAAATTCATTCTTTTTTAATTTAGTTTTTCTGTAATCAATGAAAAAATTGTTTATAGGAATTACTTTTCTTTTGTCGAAGCCTTCAATTAAAATGTCTGCATTTAACGATAATAAAATTGGTAAGGTATCACCTATTGGAGAAGCTGTTGCAATGTTACCACCTATGGTTCCTACATTTCGAATTTGAACAGAGCCATATCTTTTAAGAACGGAATAAAAATCTGGATAATATTTTTTTATTTCTTTTTCGAACTTTATTAAAGGTGTAGAGGCGCCAACCTCCAAATAATGTTTATTTACTTTTATAAAGTCTAATTCTTTTATTTCTTTTAAATCTATTAAAAATAGAATTTCTTTTCTTTCTTTTGTAACTTTTAAAGATAAGTCTGTTCCACCTGCAAGAAAACTAAAATTGGAATATTTTTTAATTATATTTTTTAAATCCTTAATATTTTTTGGTGAAAAATAAATTTTATCATCTTTTTTAATATAAATATTTTTTGGTTTAATTTTTTTTAATAATTGAATAACTTTATTATTATTTTTACTAAATTGATCATTCCTGTCTTTCTTATTTAAACTTTTTGCAGCATCTATTATGGGTCTATAACCAGTGCAGCGACATAAATTACCTGATAAAGAATCCGTTATTAATTCATTATTAAGATTTTTATTATTTTTAAACATCGAAAATAAAGACATGACAAATCCTGGTGTACAAAAACCACACTGTGAACCATGGAATTTTACCATTGCATCTTGCACGGGGTGAAGTTTGCCATCTTTGGAAACTAAATCTTCTACAATTAAAAGTTGTTTACCATTTAATGATGGGACAAATGAAATACAGGAATTAATTGCTTTATATATAATCTTATTATCGACTAATTCACCTAAAACAATTGTACACGCGCCACAACCACCCTCTGAACATCCTTCTTTGGTTCCAGTCTTTTTTAATTCGGTTCTAATATAATTAAGTATGGTTTGATTTGGATCAGGATTATTGATTACTATAAGCTTATCATTTAATAAAAATTTAACAGAGCTCGATATCACTTAACTACCTCTATAAGTAGAATAACTCCAAGGTGAAACAAGTAAAGGAACATGATAATGCTGTGAGGGATCTGAAATACCAAATCTGATAATAACATCATCCAGGAATGGAACATCGCTAGCTGCAGATGTATTTTTAAAATAATCTCTAATATGAAAAACTAATTCATATTTACCCTTAACAAAAATATCTCCCTCAGCTAATGGTGAATTAGCTCTACCATCGTCATTGAGTTTTGTTGACGTTAATTTTTTTCGTTCTGAATTATTAATATAAAACAACTCAACTAGGATACCTTTGCCAGGTTTACCAGAATACACATCTAAAACATGAGTTGTGAGCTTTGTCATAAAATTATAGTATCATTTAATTTCAAACTTAAATTATTTTAAAGTTATATGAGAACAATAGATAACATTAACGATCTTAACAAGTCTGATTTTTTGTCTTTATTTGGTAATGTTTTTGAAAAAACTGAATCAGTTGCTGTGGAAGCATTTGACTCAAAACCATTTAAAAACTTTGAAGATATTATGTTTAAAATGCTTGATATTTATGAAAATTACGAAAAGAATAAAATTTTAGAGATTTTAAATGCTCATCCTGAGCTTGTTGTTGCAAAAAAAATGACCTCTGAATCTATATCAGAACAAGCCTCTGCAAAATTAAACCAATGTTCTAATGATGAATATGAAGAATTTAAAAAATTAAATTCAGAATATAAAAAAAAATTTAATTTTCCTTTTATAATTGCTGTAAAAGGTAAAGATAAAAATGAAATTTTGAATAATTTTAGACAAAGAATACAAAGTGATGTAGAAAGTGAATTCCTTGAAGCAAAAAAACAAGTAAAAAAAATCGCAACCTTTCGCTTAAATGAAATAAATAAAAAATGAAAAAATTTATAAGTGCAAAAATGATTAACTTAGCAGACCCAAGAATTGGATCTAAAGTTATATTTAAGACTGACGATTTTTTTGCGGCTGCTCACAGAATATTAAACATCGAAACTCCAGTTTTTAAAGATGGACTATTTGACAAACATGGTAAATGGATGGATGGATGGGAAACAAGGAGAAGAAGATCAAAAGGTTTTGATTATTTAATTTTAAAACTTGGTAAACCTGGAAAGATATTTGATATAGACATTGACACAACACATTTCAATGGAAATCAGCCCACACATGCTTCGTTAGAGGGTTGCTTAAGTAAAACACAGCCTAATAAGAAAACAAAATGGATTTCTTTACTGAGCAAAAAAAAACTTGGGCCAAGCCGAAACCATAGCTTCAAATCAAACAACAAATCTGTTTTTAATTATATAAGACTAAACATTTTTCCAGATGGTGGAGTTGCAAGGCTAAGGCTTTATGGAAAAATTGAAATGGAGAAAAACTTTTTAAATAACAAAACTATCAACCTTACATCTGTTTTAAATGGCGCTTCAATTATTGGTTGTAATAATGAACATTTCGGCAGGGCTGAAAATATAATAGCACCTGGTAAAGGAAAAAATATGGGAGATGGTTGGGAAACAAGAAGAAGTAGAGGAAAAAACTTTGATTGGCTTATAATAAAATTTGGAAAACCAGGATTAATAAAAAAACTAGAGATAGATACCCATCATTTTAAAGGAAACTACCCCGATAGTTGTTCAATTCAAACTGCAAGCATTTCAAAAAATCTGTCCAATAAATCAATTGTCAATAATTCAAAAAATTGGAAGTTTATTTTAAATAAGTCAAAACTGTCAGCTCACAAGAAACATATTTTTAAAAAATTCTTAATTAAGAGAAGTAAAGAAAATTATCTTAAAATTAATATCTATCCAGACGGTGGAATTTCAAGAATAAGGGCATTTGGAAATTTTGTGAGATGAAAATAATAAAAGCAAAAAAAATTACTAAAAAAAATTTTTCTAAATTTGGTCAATTAATAGATACGTCAAAAAAAAATCCTATAAATATTAATGATGGGTATGCAAAAAGATTTGATAATTTGATAAACGTAGATGCATCTAAAAACAAAGGTAAAGCAATTGTTAGTATTTTTAAAGCAAAAAAAAGAAGGTTTCCCATGAAAATTGATATGATGGAAAAACATCCTTTAGGAAGCCAAGCCTTTATACCAATGGAAGATACAAAATTTTTAGTATTTGTAGCACCAAAAGGAGATAAACCAGATGTAAATAAAATCCAATCCTTTTTAGTGCCAAAACAAACTGGGGTTAATTACAATGCTGGTATTTGGCACTTTCCGTTGATTTCTTTGAAAAATATGAATTTTCTAATA
>CACBRW010000045.1 GCA_902541745.1 uncultured Pelagibacteraceae bacterium
TAAAAGTTAGTCAAGATATAAATATTGGATGGAATAGCGTTGATGCTAGAGCATTAGACCCAAAATAATCTCATTTAAAATATACATATTTAATACAAGTATCTAACGACAAAATCAGTTGTTGACTTAATCATCCCTATTTGTTGTACTTTTACTTATATAAATTAATTTATATCAACGTTTAAACGGAGGAATAATGAGAAAAATAAGTAAATTATTACTTGCTCTTTCTTTTGTTGTATCTCTAACATCTTCAGCCTTTGCTGTTACAGTAGCGTCATGGGGTGGAGCTTACACAGAGTCTCAAAAGCTAGGGTATGGTGATCCAACTGCAAAAGCATTAGGAGTAGAAATCAATTGGGTTGACTATTCTGGTGGTTTATCAGAGATCAAAGCACAAAAAGAAGCAGGTGCTATAACTTGGGATATCATAGACTTATTCGCATTCGATACTATCAACGGATGTGACGAAGGCTTATTTGTTAAATTTGATTTTGATAAAGATTTCCCAGCTGCACCAGATGGAACTCCTGCAAGTGAAGACTTTTTCACAGGGATGCCTAGTGAATGTGCTGTAGGTAACATCTTATATTCTTGGAACTACGCTTTTGATACAAGAGCTTTTGGTGGTAAAGAGCCTACAACAATTAAGGACTTTTTTAATACTAAAAAATTTCCAGGTAAAAGAGCAATCTATAAAAGTGCTTTAACTAATTTAGAAATCGCTTTAGCTGCTGACGGTGTTAAAATGGGTAAAGGTGGTGAAAGACTTTACAGATTCTTAGAAAAAGAAGGCGGAGTTGATAGAGCTATGAACAAAATTAAAGAACTTTGTACAGATCCAAATGGTGGATGTGTATTCTGGTCTGCAGGCGCTCAACCGCCAGAATTACTAGTTGCTGGTGAAGTTGTTATGGCAACTGGTTGGAACGGAAGATTCTTTAATGCTGAAATAGGTGAAGGTGCTCCAATCAAACAAGTATGGGATGGTCAAGGTCTTGACTATGAATATTTTGCACTTGTTAAAGGTGGACCAGATGAAGCAAATGCTAAAAAAGCTTTAGCAATGATGACTAACACAGAAATGTTAGCTGGTAGTGCGAAGTACATTGCATATGCTCCATGGAGAAAATCTTCTCTTGAGATCATCAAAGCTGGTGAGCCATGGTACAAAGATGGTAAAACTGAAATGATGCCTCAAATGCCAACTGCTCCTGCAAACACTAAGAGTTATTTCTTAGTTGATCCTTTTTACTGGGCTGATAATGGAACAGAGATTGGTGAAAAATGGGAAGCAATGAAAGCAGGCCTATAATTTCAGTTTTAAACACTGAATTTATATAATATATTTAGGGCGGTTATAACTAACCGCCCTATTTTTTTATGAGCTCTGAAACAAAACAAATATTAACAACTGATGGAATTCCTTTAGAAGTCAGTTTAAAAAAAGCTGAGAAGAAAAATAAAATTAAAGCCTTTCTTCTTGTAGCTCCACTACTTTTGTTTTTATTTATTACCTATGTTTTTCCAATTGGAGAAATGTTTAGCAGAAGTATAGACGACAAAATGATAACAAACATGCTTCCAAAAACTTTTAAAGAAATGGAAAAGTGGAATGGACAAGAACTACCCTCTGAAGAGGTATTTACAGCTTTTTATTATGATTTTAAAGTCCTTGTTGAAAAGCAAGAGCATGGAAAACTTGGTCAAAGATTAAATAAAGAAAAAAATGGTTTTAATTCAATAACTAAGAAACTTTTTAGACAAGTAAAGAGAAAAAAAATTGATGAAAATATAAGTATTAAAGAACAAATAATGAAAGTCCATAAAAGATGGAGAACAGTTGAATACTGGCAAGCGATAAAAAGAACAGCTCCTCCTTATACTCTGTCAAAATACCTTAAAGGCATGGATATGTATTATGGAGCCGATGGTAGCATTACTCAAGTTGAGGAAGATAGAAGAATTCATAGAATTCTTTGGTTGAGAACTCTTGAGATTGCTTTTTTTGTTACCTTATTCTGTTTTTTAATGGGTTATCCAATTGCCCATTTATTAGCAACACTACCAATGAAATATTCAAATTTATTAATGATTTGTGTTCTTTTACCTTTTTGGACCTCTTTACTGGTTAGAACAGCTAGCTGGATGATTTTGCTTCAGCAACAAGGAGTCGTAAATGATTTTTTTGTAATGATTGGTCTTGTTGCAGACGATAGTAGACCAGAGATGATGTATAATAAGGTTGGCACTTATGTTGCTATGACTCAAATATTATTGCCTTTTATGGTTCTTCCTCTTTATAGCGTAATGAAAACTATCTCCCCTAGCTTAATGAGAGCTGGAAAATCTTTAGGAGGCACTCCTTTTGTTGCATTTTGGAAAGTTTATTTCCCATTAACTATTCCTGGAATTGGAGCAGGTTGTTTATTAGTGTTTATTTTAGCAATTGGTTATTACATTACTCCAGCATTGGTTGGTGGTGCTTCAGGAACCTTAATAAGTAATCAAATTGCATTCCACATGAAACAAACATTAGATTGGAGCTTTGCATCTGCAATGGGATTAATGTTGCTTAGTGGAGTTCTGGTTATTTATTGGATTTACAATAAATTGGTTGGAGTTGACAATATCAAATTAGGATAATTATGGCATTACCAAGTTATACAGAAACAAGATATAGAATTTGGCATTATATTTATATTACAATTTGTACTTTTGTATTTTTCTTTTTGATTGCACCTTTGTTTGTAATTTTCCCATTATCATTTAATGCAGAAGAGTTTTTAGTATTTTCAGAGGGAATGAAAAATCTTGATCCAGATGCATTTTCTCTAAGATGGTATAAAGATATGATTTACGGAACCAAAAATCCATGGGGATTAGCTGCAAAGAATAGTTTTATAATTGCAATATTTGCAACCATTGGATCAATAATTCTAGGAACATTAGCTGCATTAGGATTAAGTAGCAGGCACATGCCATACAAAGGTATAATAATGGCTACTTTAATTTCACCAATGATTGTTCCTTTAATTATTTCAGGGGTCGCAATTTTCTTTTTTATGGCAAAGGTTGGTTTAGCTGCAACACATACTGGAATAGTATTAGCACACATAATATTAGGAACTCCTTTTGTAGTAATTACAGTAACAGCTACACTTTCTGGTTTTGATCATAGTGTGACAAGGGCCGCAGCAAGTTTAGGTAGTAATCCTGTTAATACTTTTATGAAAGTAACATTACCATTGATATTACCAGGAGTAATTTCTGGAGGGTTGTTCGCTTTTGTTACCTCCTTTGATGAAGTTGTAGTCGTATTATTTTTAG
>CACBRW010000046.1 GCA_902541745.1 uncultured Pelagibacteraceae bacterium
GTAATGATTTAAAAAATGCTTTAGTTTCAAAATCAAATATCTTTGTAATGCCATCCATAATCCATAAAAAATCAGTTGAAGGTTTTGGTATAGCTTATGTTGAAGCTGCACAATACGGTATTCCATCAATTGGTGGTAAAGATGGTGGAGCTGCAGATGCAATTGATCATGAAAAAACTGGTTTAATTTGTGATGGTAATAGTCTTGATGAAATTTATTCCTCAATTTATTCAATGTTGGAAAATAAAAAATATTTAAACCTTGGGAAAAATGCAAAAGAATTTGTGAGTAAATTTCAATGGTCAAAAATAATTGAAGAATACAAAAAGATACTAAATTAATTTTTTTTTAGAAAAAGTTTTGTAAATATGCCAAAGAACAATAAGTATTGTTGTTGCTAGAATACAAGCTGTTAAAGTTCTGTCCCATAAAAATTCCCAAGAACCATTACTTAATAATAAAGATCGTCGCAAGTTCTCTTCCATTAATCCACCAAGGACAAAAGCTAATATCAAAGGTGGCATTGGGAAATCATATAATCTTAAAAAAGTTGCTACTACTGCTATCCCAATCATCAAATAAATATCAAAATTATTAAATGACATTACATAAATCCCAGTAACAGAGAAAAATAAAATTAAAGGAATTAAATAATTTTTAGGAACAGCAAGAATTCTAGCGATATAAGGAATAAGTGGTAAGTTTAATATAAGCAAGATTACCATTCCAATGTACATAGACATAATTATTGACCAAAAAATTTCAGGATTAGTCATATAAAGCCTAGGACCAGGCTGTACTCCAAAACCTAATAATGCTCCTAACATTACCGCGGTTGTTCCACTTCCAGGAATTCCCAAAGTAAGCATTGGCACAAAAGAACCTGAGCAAGCTGCGTTATTTGCAGTTTCTGGTGCAGATAAACCATTTACACTTCCTTTACCAAATTTTTCTTTTTCTTCATCGCTGACTACATTTCTTTCCATGCCATAAGCTAAAAAAGATGCAATTGTTGCTCCTGCTCCTGGAAGAACACCAATTAAAAATCCAATTACTGAGGACCTTGGGATTGTTTTATACATTTTTGTACGTTCTTCTTTGTTAATTTTAATAGAACCAAGTTCAGTTAAAGAAACTTGTTTAGCAGCACTGGTTGGATCATTTCTTTTTAAAATAATTGTTAAGGCTTCGCTCATTGCAAATGTTGCCATCACAACAAGCACAAAACTTATACCGTCAGTTAAGTTCATATTGTTAAATGTAAATCTCGTAATATCAGACAAACTATCTTGGCCAACTGATGCTAACATCAAGCCAAGTACTACCATCATCATAGCTTTTAAAAATTGTCCTTTAGACGAAAAAGCAGCGATTGCAGTTAAACCTAAAATCATTAAGGCAAAATAATCTGGCGATCTAAAAGATAAACTTACTTTTGATAAACTTGGTGCCATAAATAATAAATAAATTGCAGATAATGTTCCACCTGCAAACGAACTCCATGCAGCAATCGCTAAAGCCTTACCCGCCTTACCTTGTTGTGCCATAGGATAACCATCAAATGAAGTGGCAACTGTTCCAGGAACACCTGGTGCATTTAACAATATAGAAGAAGTAGAACCACCAAATACTGCTCCATAATAAACGCCAGCCATCAAAATTAATCCTGTTGCAGGATCGAAACCATAGGTAATTGGTATCATCAATGCGATAGCTGTCATTGGCCCAAGACCAGGAAGCATTCCAATGATTGTTCCAAAAAAACAACCAACCATAACCATTAATATGTTTTGAAAAGTAAGTGCTGTTGTTAATCCAATTAATATTCCTTCAATCATCCCATAACTCCTATTGATTGTAAGAATGGATCTCTCAAATATATATCAAGAATGCCGTGTAGGAGATACATAAAGGCAGCAACAAATGGAAAGGATAATAAAAACATTAAAATCCATCTTCGTTCTCCTAAAAAATAATATGACGCAAATAAAAATAAAGATGTAGTTAAAAAATATCCAACTTTTAAAATTGTAGCTCCATAAATAATTGCAATTAGTATAAGTATACCTGTTTTTTTATACTCTAAGCTTTTATGTTCTACTTTAATTGTGTTTGGGTCTGGTAAAATAAGTTTTAATCCGGAAAAAAATAATCCTGCATAACCTAAATAAATTGGAAATGTTCTAGCATTAAATGGTGCATTTTCATCAAATGCAAAAACTTGAATTTGGTAAGCGGTATATAAATAAAATGCTGAAAATATAAAAAAGAGCAGTGATATAATTTTTGTAGTATTTATATTCACTGCTCTAATTTCAAATAATCCTAAGGATTATATTACTCCTAGTTTTTTCATAAGAGCTGTCATTTCTGTAGTTTGTTTTTCTAAGAAAGAAACAAATTTACCTTCTGGGTTGTAAATATTAACCCAAGCATTTCTTGCTCTAACAGTTTCCCATTCAGGAGTTTTTTGTACATCGCCAAGCATTTTAGCAATTTTTGATCTATCAGCATTGCTCATACCTGGAGGGCCAAAGAAACCTCTCCAGTTAACGAATTGTACATCGTAACCTTGTTCTTTAAGAGTTGGTGCATCTGGTGCATCTGAAACTCTTGAAGGAGCAGTAATACCAATAATTCTTACTTGGTCTCTTGCACCCATCAATTCACCTAAACCAGTTGAAATAATTTGAGTTTCTCCAGATAAAAGTCCAGCTAAAGCTTTTCCACCAGCATCATAAGGAATGTATTGAACAGCATTCGGATCTGCACCTGCAGCCTGGAAAGCTAAAGCGCCGATTAAATGGTCCATACTTCCTCTTACTGATCCACCGGCCATTTTTACTGAGCTAGGATCTTTTTTATATGCATCAACTACATCTTTAAAGTTTTTAAAAGATGAGCTTTTTGCAACTGCAATAGCACCGTAGTCACCAATTACACCAGCAATCGGCACAACATCTTTATAAGATAAAGTTCCACTACCTTTTACATAACCTTTGTGTCTAGTAATGGATCTCAAAACTAATGGTGTTGATTGTACTAAAACTGTATTAGCAGGTTTAGTGTTAATCATGTAAGCTAAAGCTTTACCACCACCACCACCTGACATATTTTCAAATGATGCACTATTTAACATTCCAGCTTTTGTTAAAGCTTCTCCAGTACCTC
>CACBRW010000047.1 GCA_902541745.1 uncultured Pelagibacteraceae bacterium
GAAATTCAATAGAAATAGATGAAGGCTATGCAATTCAGCTATCGGTAAATAGCGTGAAGCTTTTAAACAAAATAGGCTTTGCTTCTCTCACTAAAGAGGAAAAATTTAATCCAAAAAAAATAAATTTTTATGAAATAAAAAATTCAAAAAAAATTTGTGACTTAGATATTTCAAAATTTAATTCTGAAGATTGTAAATACACAACATTGAAAAGATCAAAATTAGTTCAATTTTTAAAAAGACAACTGGACGAAGATATAATTAAATATAACCACAGTATTGAGCAGATTGATTATGATAAAGACTCAATAAAATTAATATTTGATAAAAATAAAATAACTTGTGATTATTTAATCATTTCAGACGGTGTGTTTTCTAAGGGGAAGTTATTAATTTCAACTGATAAATCAAAACCAATTTACAATGATACGATTGCTATTAGGGGGAGTATATCAAGAGAAAATCTACAAAATATAAATGAAGAAAATATTTCTTTGTTTTTAGGGCCGAATTTTCATTATGTTGTTTATCCAATTAATAATGATAAAAATTTTAATTTTATTGGCATTTTAAAACATAAATTAAATTCAAATGAGCAAGAGAACCATGACATTTTTAATGAGAGTTCTTTTATAAAAAATGTTAAATTTAAATTATCTCAAAAAGTTTCTCAAAGTTTTTTAGAAAGTCTTCAAAATATTAAACTATTTCCAATATTTGTAAGTAAAAATTTATTTAACCCTCCAAAAAATATATTCCTTGTAGGAGACGCATTTTTTGCTTTTTCGCCTTCATTTGCGCAGGGAGCTTCCCAATCAATTGAGGGAGCTAATGAATTATATGAATGCTTAAAAAATAATAATAATTATTATGATATCAGATTAAAGAGAGTAAAAATGATTAATAGCAGATCTAATTTCAATCAATTTGCCTTTCATTTATCAAATCCAATTATGATCATATTCAGAAATATTTTTTTAAAACTTTTAACTAATAATAAAAAATTTTTACAAAGTTATTTAGGTAAAATTTATAAAAGTTAATTTTTAGAAATTAATCTTTGTCTTAGATAATCAATAGGATAAGTTCGTCCATTTATATCACAGTGCCAAAAAGTCCATCCATTGCAACTTTCAGCTCCTAAAATAGTAGCCGCAACTTTGTGTATAGAGCCCGCTGCTTGATTATGTTTTATACTACCATCAGCCATAATTCTGGCTGTTATTTTTTTCTTATTATCAAAAATATTAGTTCCAGGTTTAATTATTCCAAGCTCAACTAATGAACCAAAAGGAATTCTTGGTTTTGATCTATTATTTTTTAGCGTATCTAAAAAATCATCCTCAATAGCCTTTGTAGTTTTTAAGCGTTGCTCTGCAGCTTTAAAATAATTTTTTTCTTTTTCTATTCCAAAATAATTTCTTCCTAGTTTTTTTGCTACGGTAGCTGTTGTTCCTGATCCTAAAAAAGGATCAAGAATTAGGTCATTTTTATTAGATGTAGCTAGTAAAATTCTATGTAAAAGTGCCTCTGGTTTTTGTGTGGAGTGAACTTTTTTTCCATCCTTTTTAAGTCTTTCAGATCCATTGCATATTGGAAGATCCCAATTAGATCTCATTTGCAAATCATCATTTAAACATTTTAAAGATTGATAATTGAATGTGTATTTCGATTTTTCACTTTTAGATGCCCATATTAAAGTTTCATGAGCGTTAGTAAAACGTGTTCCTCTAAAATTTGGCATTGGATTATTTTTATTCCAAATAACATCGTTTAAAATCCAGAAACCTAAATTTTGGATTGCTGAGCCAACTCTAAAAATATTATGGTAGCTTCCTATAACCCAAATGGCCCCATCTTTTTTTAAAATTCTTTTACATTCACTAAGCCATTCATAAGTGAAATCATCATATTTTTTAAAATTTTCAAATTGATCCCACTTATCATTTACCGCACTAACCTTTGATCTATCCGGCCTCGTTAATTCACTTTTTAATTGTAAGTTGTAAGGAGGGTCAGCAAAAATTAAATCAAAAGTTTCACGTGGAATTTTTTTTAATTCTTCTAGACTATCTCCATTAATTATTTTATTTTTGAAATCAGTTTTCATTTGTAAAAATTAATTAGACTCCAAATGGATTCTTCGGTCAACCTGAGATTGAAAAATTTGGATTCGATTAGTGTTCCTAAATTAGAAGGTAACTAGATGTAGTGTTAATTTATTTTAGATATTGGTGAAAAAGTTTTTCTATGATGTTTAGTAACACCTAATTTTTTCAAAGCTTTTAAGTGCTGTTTTGTTCCGTACCCGAAGTTTTTATCCCAGTCATAACCTTTATTTTTTTTTGACAAGGTGGTTATAAATTTATCCCTTGATACTTTTGCAATTATAGAAGCTGCCGAAATAGAGGGGATTTTTTTATCTCCTTTAATAACTGATTTTAAATTATAATTTTTTAATTCTGGAGTTTTGTTCCCATCTATCAGAACATGTGTTGGTTTTTTTTTAAGTTTTTTGATAGCTCTTTTCATAGCTAGCAAACTTGCTTGAAGTATATTCAGCTTTTCTATTTCTTTGACAGAAGCTTTGCCTATGGACCAAATAGAATTTTTTTTTATATATGAACATAGATACTCTCTCTCTTTTTTACTTAATGATTTTGAATCTTTTAATAACTTTTGATCAATTGGTTTTTTTAAGATTACTGCTGAAGCATAAACAGGCCCAATTAAACTTCCCCTTCCAACCTCATCAACCCCAGCAATTATCTTCATCAAATTTTTAACTTCAGATCTTTGATTTTGTCTCTAATTTTCTTTAAATCTTCCCATGAGTATTTTTTATTTTCTGGAAAACGGATTAAATAAGATGGATTAAAAGTTGTCATTAAAGGGAATGTTTTGTTTTTTAAAATCACTTCTTTCCAATGTCCTCTTTCATTAGTTATTTTCTCACTTATTCCTGTTAAAGCCTCCATTGCCGAACTACCCATCAAAACAATAATCTTTGGGTTTATAATCGATATATGCTCCTTCAAAAATACTGAGTA
>CACBRW010000048.1 GCA_902541745.1 uncultured Pelagibacteraceae bacterium
GAGATTTTAAATCTAAAAAATTTCTAGGTATTTTTTTATTAAAATTTTTAACAACTATTTGAGCTGTTTTTTTTAAATTTCTTACTCTTGAATAGTATCCAAGACCCTCCCAAAGTTTAATTAATTTTCTATCATTGTATGTAGATAATTTTTCAATTGTGGGAATATTTTTAATAAATCTGTTAAAATAGGGTATTGCCGTTGCAACCTGGGTTTGCTGCAACATGAATTCGCTTACTAAAGTATAGTATTGCTTTTTTGTTTGAGAAACATTCTTTCTCCAAGGTAAAGATCTTTTATTTAAATCGTACCAATTAAGAATATTATTTGTTATTATTGGATCTTTCATATGCAATCTAAAAATAATACTAAGCAGAGAAACGCTAGCATTCAAGGATTAAGATCTTTCAAAGACACTTTGCCAAAAAATGTCAAAAAAATAATAAATAAAAAAGGTCATGTATATTCAGAAACACTGAGCAATTGGAAATATTTAGTTGGAAGTGAATTATTTAAAATTTGCTATCCAAAAACATTTAAAAATTCAAATAAATTTGGTGTTAGTACTTTAGTGATCATGGTTAAGCGAGGACATGAAGTTGACGTTGAATATTCGAAAAAAGATATTTTAGATAAAATGAATAATTTTTTTGGTTATTCTGTTGTTGAAAAGCTTAAATTTATAAGTTTTGATGATGAGCATGAAATGATCGGCTCAAGTGACACAAAAGTTAAAAATGTGGCAATTAGTAAATATCAAGATAAAATTAAAGATGTTAAAAATGAAAAAATTAAAAAATCATTAACAGAGTTAACTAAGGTTTTTAAAGAGAAATGAAAAAAATTATATTCTTAATGTTAATATTTTTTACTTCAGTCTTAAATGTACAAGCTGAGGAAATTAAAAGAATAACAGTTGGTAACGAAGATGCGAAAATAACCATTATAGCATTTGAGTCTTTAACATGCAGTCACTGTGCTAATTTTCATAAAAATGTTTATCCTCAACTAAAGGAGGAATTTCTTGATAGAGGAATAGCTAAAATTGAATTTAGACATTTTCCCTTAGACATAGCTGCTTTTAATGCATCAAAAATTTCTCAATGTAAGAATGACGGAAATACAGATATCCTTGAAAGTTTATACGCTAATCAACAAAAATGGGTTAAAGGAAGTTCAATAGAGGAAGCAAATGAAAACTTACAAAAATTTTTAAAAAATGAAGGATTTACAATTGATTTTGATTCATGTGTAAAGAATAAAGAGATTGAGGATTTTGTCTTAAACGATCGAATCGATGGAGCAAAGAACTTCAAAGTTAACGCAACTCCTACGATAATTATTAACAACGAAAAATTTGAAAAACCCTTAAATTATAAAAATTTAAAAAAAGCACTAGAAAAACTGATATAAGTTAGTGCATGGAGTTTAAAAAAATCCAATTAAACGGATTTAAATCTTTTGCTGAAAAAACCAACTTCTTAATTGAGGATGGTCTTACGGGTATAGTGGGTCCTAACGGCTGTGGAAAATCAAATATAGTAGAATCTTTAAGATGGGTAATGGGAGAGACCTCGGCAAAAAGTATGCGTGGATCTGGTATGGAGGATGTTATATTTTCAGGAACATCTAATAAAGCATCAAAAAATATTGCAGAAGTATCTATTGAAGTTGAAAACAAAGATAAAGAAGGCCCAATCCAATACCGTGAATTGGAACAAATACATGTTAGAAGAAAAATAGAAAAAGATAAAGGATCTAAATTTTACATTAATGATAAAGAAGTAAGAGCAAGAGATGCACAAATGTTTTTTGCAGATCTTTCGACTGGTGCACACTCTCCATCTATGATTAGCCAAGGAAGAATAGGTGCATTAGTAACTGCTAAACCAACAGATAGAAGGGCTATTTTAGAAGAAGCTGCAGGAATTTCTGGTTTACACGTTAGAAGACATGAGGCTGAATTAAGATTAGGTGCGGCTGAAAATAATTTAAAAAGAGCAGATGAATTAAGAAAACAGCAAGAAAAACAACTAGCAAATCTTCAAAAACAAGCTGAAGAGGCAACAAAATACAAACTAATTTCAGATCAAATTAAAAAAATCGAAGCAGGTTTATATCATTTAAAATTATTGGAAATTGACAAAGAAATTAGAATAGAAAATGAAATTAATACTGAGGCAGAAGGAGAGGTAGAAGGATTTAATAACAAAATATCTGAATTAGAAAATTCAATTAAAACTTTTACAGATAAGGTAAATCCATTGAGAGAAAAAAATATAGAAAATTTATCAAGGATACAAAGACTTAATCTAGAACTACAAAGTTTAGATGAGGAAAATACAAGAATTCAAGATGAGATAGAAAGCATCAAAAAATCAATTCAAACGCTTGATGATGATATCACGCGAGAAAAAGGAATTATTATAGACGCCAACTCAAATGAAAAAAGATTGAAGGAAGAAAAAACTGAATTAATTGAGACAGACTCGAAATATTTTGAAACAGAAAAATTATCTAATGAAGAGTTGGAAAGTGCAAAAAATAAACTTCAAGAAGAACAAAAAGCTGTTGATGAAGTTGTAAACAATTTAGCTGAAGAAACTGTAAATATAAGTGTTGGTCCAATAAGAAATGTAAAAAATACTATTTCAAGGGTAAAAGAATTAATAGACAGTAATGAAATAAATCAAGCAGTAACACTTCTAGATAGATGTAATATGGAGTTAGATAATTTTTTAAATGATTTAAAAAATGAGAGATCTAGAAGTGAATTATTGGGAGTTAGTGAAAAATCAAAAAATATAAAATTACTCCAAGAAAAATATGCTGATGCATATAGTAAAAATCAATCAATTAAAAATGAATCTATTAAAAGAAATGAGAGAATTAAAACCATTGAAACAGAAATTGAAAGTTGGAAAAATTTATTAACTAACTCAGAAAAAATGGTTAATGAATTAACACAAAGAAAAGAAAAATTATCAAAACAATTAAGTGATTTAGAAAACCAACCTAGAGCACAGGCTGAA
>CACBRW010000049.1 GCA_902541745.1 uncultured Pelagibacteraceae bacterium
CATCTGACTTATTTTATTTTCAGCTAAATTTTTTTTAATTTCTGACGATTTATGAAACTTATCATTCATCTCAATTATTAATCTATCTGCATCTTTTTTGGCGTTCTCAAGAATTTCGTTGCTAACAGATTGAGCTGTATCTAATTTTTTTTGCGAGTTATCTAATAGTGTTTTTGCCTCAGTTCTTAATTTTTCACTTTCATCAATTTCATTTTTAATGTCAGATATCATTTTATCTAACATTTCAGAAACTTTTTGAGGAATTTTAAGATAAATTAGTACTCCAAAAAAAATAATAAATGATACGGCTACCCAAAAAGTTGCATCAATTGCCATAGTATTTATCTCCATTCCTTTTAGATAGATCGTCAACAATTGCAGATATGCTACTATTATTTACTTCAGCTCCAATTAGTTTTTGTAATAACTCAGATGAAGTCTCAATAGCTATTTTATTTATTTTATCTGGCGCGTTCTTTCTTAATGCCTCTATTTCTTTTTCAGCCTCAGCAATTTCATTATCAATTTGCTTATCAAGAACTTCTCTTTTTGCACCAATGTCTTTTATTGCTTTTTCTCTTGCTTGATTAAAAATACTATTAGCCTCAAGTTTGCTTTTAGATATAATTTCATCGTATTCTTTTAGTTTTGCATCACTATCTTCTCTTTGTTTCTCAGCAGCCTCAATATTTTCTAATATTTGAGATTTTCTCGTTTCTAAGTTGTTACTAATTTTTGGTAGTATTAGTTTAGATAAAACCAAATACATAATTCCAAAAGTAAGCACTAACCAAAAAATTTGAGAAATCCAAAACTCTGGATTTAATTGAGGCATACCTCCACTTTCAGCTGCAAAAGCTTCTTTAATAAAAAAGAAGCTAAAAAAAATTAACTGAAAATATGTTTTTTTAATCATCAATTTAAAACGCAAAGAGAATGATTAACGCAACTACCAATCCGAATAATCCTGTGGCTTCTGCAAGTGCGAAACCTAAAAGCAAGTTAGGAAACTGTTTTTGAGCTGCGGATGGATTTCTCATTGCACCAGATAAATAATTTCCAAAAATTATTCCGATACCAACACCGGCTCCAGCTAAAGCAATTGCTGCTAAACCTGCTCCGATCATTTTTGCTGCTTCTAATTCCATTATATCCTCCTCTGTTATTAATGGTGTAAATTTAATGCATCATTTAAATAGATGCAGGTTAAGATTGCAAAAACATAAGCTTGAAGAAAAGCAACTAAGATCTCCAAACCAGTTAACGCAACCGAAAAACTTAGTGGAAGCCACCCACCAATTATTCCAAGGCTAATTACAAAGCCTCCGAAAACTTTCATCATTGTATGACCAGCCATCATATTGGCAAATAATCTAACTGATAAACTTATAGGTCTACTTAAATAAGAAATAATTTCTATAACAACAATTAAAGGGAGTAATACTGCGGGTACTCCACTTGGAACAAATAATTTTAAATACCCAAATCCATGTTTAATAAACCCAATCACAGTCACTCCAATAAATATAAACGCTGCGAGCACAAATGTTACAATGATATGACTGGTTACAGTAAAAGTATAAGGTATCATCCCAAACATATTACAAAATAAAACAAACATGAATAGAGAAAATATAAATGCAAAGTATGGTTTAGCTTTTGATCCAGCTGTATCACTAATCATTTTGGATACAAAGGTATAACTAAGTTCTGCTAATAATTGAATTTTGTTTGGTAGTATTGAACTTTTTTTTGATCCTAAATTAAAGATAAACAAAATAGACACAGTACTTAAAATCATAAACAAACTTGCGTTCGTAAAAGATATGTCGAATGCTCCAACCTTAATTTCTGGTCCAATTCTATAAACGTCGAATTGGGACATAGGATTTGCTGCCATAATACTTATTTATTTTTGCATTTTTTTTGCAGATCTAATCACATTGGTTATTCCAGCAACTACACCAACAAAAAAAAATATTAATATAAACCAGGGTTTAGTACCAAAGGTCTTGTCAAAAATAAACCCAATAATTGTCCCCACAGCCACTGCAGAAACAAGTTCTGTGCTCAATTTGAATGCAGTTCCTATAGGTGAGGGGTCATTCTTCTTATTGTAGAGATTTTTCTTTGAAATCTTGCTTTTTGCAATCTCTAAGCGAGTTTTGAAAGGGTCTTTTGGCATTTAAATAGTTTAAGCAACCATACTCTCTGCTTTTTGTAAATCAACAGCCACAAGCTGACTAATTCCTTTTTGAGGCATAGTTACCCCGTATAGTCTGTCCATTTTTGACATGGTTAAAGCATGATGAGTTACAATTATGAATTTGGTGTTGGTGATTTTAATTAGTTCCTCAAGTAAACTACAAAATCTTGTTACGTTAGCATCGTCAAGCGGTGCATCAACCTCGTCCAATACACATATAGGTGAAGGGTTTGTCAAAAACACTGCAAAGATTAGTGAGAGGGCAGTCAATGCTTGCTCACCTCCAGATAACAAAGTTATAGATTGAAGTCTTTTTCCCGGAGGACTAACCAACATTTCTAAACCTGCTTCAAGTGGATCATCAGAGTCCACCAATTCTAGTTTGGCGTTTCCACCATTGAAAAGTTTTGTATAAACTTCATTAAATTTTCTATTAACTTTTTCAAAAGCTTCAATCAATCTTTCCCTTCCTTTTTGATTAAGTTCATTGATGCTATCTTTCAGCTTCACGATAGCTGTAACAAGATCAGCACGATCCTGTTCCATTTTTTTTATCTCTTCTTCATATTTACTTGTTTCTTCATCTGCTTTTAAATTTACAGATCCTAATTTTTCTCTTTCTTGTTTTATCTTGTCCAAAGCATCTTCTTGATCAACTGGATTTGGAAGCTCTTCTACTCCGTTTAAATTTGAATTTTCTAGAATATTATCTTCATCTAAATTTAGCTCAGAACTAATTCTATCAAGCAGATCATTTTTTCTTTTTTGCAGACCTTCAATTGTAGCCCCCGAGCTTGCTTTTCTTT
>CACBRW010000050.1 GCA_902541745.1 uncultured Pelagibacteraceae bacterium
TTGATAATTATTTGTATTTAAATTATTTTTTTTTTTAAAAAACAAAAATACTTCACTAAAATTCTTATAAAAGTAATCATAATTTGATATAGATATTTTTTTTAAGTCTATATTTGAGAAGTTTCCGAAATTTATTTTTACATAATCTTTTTTAAAATCGCTCTCTTTTAAAAAATATTCACTATCAGTTTCATTAATTTTAAGTTTAATATACTTGCCTTCTATTGGTACAGCTGAAGTTTTTGAATTTAAAAAATTTTGATTTATTAAGTTGGTCTCTACTATCTCTATATTAGCATTTGAGAGTTTTTCTATAAGAAGAGTGCTGTATATAATCAAATTATCTTCAAAGTATATCTTATCTAAATTTAAAATAGACATATCTATAAGCTTAAAAAAATTTTCAGAAAGTTTTTTATTAATTTTTAAGTGAACATAAATTTCTTCAAAAGCAATAGAATTAATATCAATTTCATAACCTTGAAATTTTTTTGAAATAATATTGTGTATTGAGATATAAATTACGTTATCAATTATTACCCAATCTTGTTTATCAGTCGGTAATATAATCTCTCTATAATCATTTTTTTTATATTCTACCTTTAATCTAAAATTAATTTCTCTTAAGTTTCTATAATTAATGTTTTTAACCCTAAATATTGGATTAGTTCCAGTTTTATAATTAAAAATTTTTTGTATTACGTAATTTTTTGATGCATCATTTTTAATTTCTGAATATTGCCATTTATTTTTTATATTAAAATAGTTATTTAAAAATTTTATAGATTTAAAGAAATTAAATTTTTTATAAATTTGATATTCTAAACTTTTTTTTGTAAAAAAATTATCTTTTGAAAATTGATAAAAATCATATTGATTATAAAAATTTTTTTTATTGATATTATGTGACTGTTTATCATTTATAATATATCTATTATCATTTTTTATGAAAATTTCTTTTGTTTTAAGTTTATTATTTTCAATTTGTTTATTTTTGATTTTTTTTTCAAATAATGTATCTAATTCAATTAGTTCATTGTTTAAATCATTTTTTTTACCCAAAAGAAAAACTTCATAAGTTCCATCAAGTTTTTTCTCTGAAACATTAACATTCTGCTGATTGTAAAATTTATTTTTAATTTTTTTATTTTCAAAATCGTAAATAAAATTCTCTGCTGAAACCGATGTAAAAAAAAATAAAATTAAGATAAAAAATTTCATTTTTTAATATAAAATTTAAGTTTTAAATAAGTTAAAAAAGAGAGTAAAATCGCAAATAAAATAAAATATAATATTAATTTTATATATTTCTCTGGCATAAAATATACTTCAATTTTGAGATTTTTATCATTGGGATCTATATTAGACTCAAAAACATTAGAGTAGTAATTGTATTGAGTATTTTGAAATTCATAATTAATTTTGCAGTTTAAGCAATTAGCTATCCAAAACTTAGAAAAGGCAGTGTTTAGTGTTATTTTGATTTTAGCACTTTCATTATTATAGTTTTTTATATCCACAATATACTTAGCATCATTTATTTTCTTATACTTAAGTTCAAATTTTTTATTAATTTTTTTAGAGCTTAGATATTTATTAGAACTATAAAAGTCTTTAGTTATATTAAATGTAGAAGCTATGATAGCAGTAGAATTATTTATTTTATAATTATCTTTTTCTGTAAAGTTAATTAATGAATTTATTTTTTTATTAATATCAAAACTGTTCAAAACACTTATATAATCAATAAAATTATCTATATTTTTAAATTCAAATCTTGGTAAAAATAACATGTTTTTTATAGAACTTTGATTTGATACCTCATAGAGAATAAGATTTTTGGTTTCTTTTTTAATTTTAATTAAATTTTTTTTAATTAATTGTTCCATAAAGTTTAATCCTTGACTGACTCTAAATTTTGAAACATCTTTATGAAGCAATATATACTTTATTTGTAACAATTTTAGTGAGTTATACTTCCAAGGCTGAAAATCTCCTTGCTGCAGGTACTCTCCCCACAACCATGATTTATAGACAGGGGTATTCATTTCAAGCACAGGATTTTTAAAAAGCATTTGCACTGGATTTGTCCCCCTATGTCTTAAACTAATAATATCAGTCCACCCCTGAGATGATGTAACAGAATATGGTAGAATCAAAATTTTATCACTTTCCTGGGTATTTAAAGTAAGAAAAAAATTTTTCATATCTAAATAATCCTCTGGGTATTTTTTTATATTTGAAAATCTTGAATATTTATAATTTTGTTTTTTTGAAATATAATTCACATCATGATATTTTTTTATTCCACCTATTATCATTGGGTATGAACTAATTAAACTTACTAAAAAAAAAGAAATAATTAATTTATTTTTTTTGTTTTCAGATATTTTATCTACAAATAATACAAAGCTAAAAATTATAAAAAATTGTAAATATGAGCTAGCTTTATCTGAACTTCTAAATACTGTTAATAGGTTGGAGCTGAAAATTTCATTTATCATTTTAGCATTAAACAATCCAGTGCCTTTGTTCATAATAAAAATTAAAATTACAACTAATGTTAAAATTATAATCTGATTTAATTCAAATTTTTTGCAAAAAAATATTGCTAAAAATATTAACATCAGTGCAAATATTGAAAAGTATACCCATGGGTATGCAGTTTTCATAATATCAATTGAATCATTAATAAATAGAGGATCTGGAAAAGCTGTTGCGTTGTTAATAATCCAATGATTGTTGTCATAAAATATAGTGGATGTTTCAGGATTAAAAAACAAACTTATGCCAGAAATTAAACCTGGAAAAATTGAATAAAATGAAAATATGGTAAAAATAATAAAAAATATTAAAAAATTTATAATTTTTTTTAATATTAGTTTTCTTTCAAGTAATATTTGCATTACCAAAACATAAGATAACAAAATTAATGTAGAAAAATAAAATGCAATATTAGAATATGCTAAAGACGTTATAAAAGTAAAAAAAGGTAAT
>CACBRW010000051.1 GCA_902541745.1 uncultured Pelagibacteraceae bacterium
CTTTAGGAAATTCATTAAGGAGAATTTTATTATCATCAATAAGAGGTGCTGCTGTAACATCAATTCAAATTGATGGAGTTTTGCATGAATTCACTTCAATAAAAGGTGTTAGAGAAGATGTGACTGATATAGTTTTAAACGTAAAATCTTTAGCATTAAAAAGTAATTCAGAGGGTACAAAAAAATTAATTTTAGACGCAAAAGGACCTGGAGAAATTAAAGCTTCAGATATAGCTCCAGTTGCAGATGTTGAAATTTTAAATCCTGATTTAGTAATTTGTAATCTAGATGAAAATACTTCTTTTCATATGGAGATGAATGTTAACACAGGGAAAGGATATGTACCCGCAGAGCTAAATAAACCTGAAGAGCCACCATTAGGTCTTATTGCTATCGACTCACTTTATAGTCCAGTTAAAAAAGTTTCATATTCAGTAAGCACTGCTAGAGAAGGTAAAGCATTAGATTATGATAAATTAATAATGGAAGTTGAAACTAATGGATCAATTTCTGCTGAAGATGCTGTAGCTTATTCAGCTAGGATTTTTCAGGATCAACTTAAGATGTTTGTAAACTTTGATGAGCCAGTTGAAGCTCCTGTAAAAGAAGTTTCTTCTGAACCTGAATTTAACAAAAACTTACTAAGAAAAGTAGATGAGTTAGAGTTATCAGTTAGATCAATGAACTGCTTAAAAAATGACAATATTATTTATATCGGTGACCTGGTTCAAAAATCTGAAGGTGAAATGTTAAGAACACCTAATTTTGGAAGAAAATCATTAAATGAAATTAAAGAAGTTTTAACAGGAATGTCTTTATATTTAGGAATGGAAATACCTAATTGGCCACCTGACAATATTGCAGAAATGTCTAAGAAATTGGAGGAAGCAATTTAATGAGACATGGTTTGGCAAATAAGAAGTTAAATAGAACATCAGAGCACAGAAAAGCTTTACTTAAGAATATGCTTAATTCCTTGATTAAGTATGAACAGATTAAAACTACTTTGCCAAAAGCTAAATTTTTAAAACCTCAAGCGGATAAAATAATAACATTAGGAAAAAAAGAAACTTTACAGACAACTAAAATGTTAGTTTCTAAGCTACAAGATATTAAATCAGCTAATAAAGTTAAAAAAACACTTTCTAAAAGATATCAGAATAGAAAAGGTGGTTACACAAGAATAATCAAGGCTGGATTTAGATATGGAGACAATGCTCCAATGGCAATAATTGAATTTGTTGATAGAGATGTTGAAGCTAAGAGAGTCGATAAACCAAAAAAAGATACAACCAAAGAAACTCCTAAAACGGAAGAAAAAAAACAAGCTACAGCTTAAATCTTAACTCATGAAAAAATCTTACATCGTTGATTCAACGTGTAATGATATGCGTTTGGACAGATGGTTAAGATTAAAAATTGGAAAAATTCCACAAGGACTTGTTGAAAAATATTTAAGAACAGGAAAAATAAAACTAAATAGAAAGAAAGTTAAAAGCTCTTTTAAATTAAAAACGAAAGATGAAATAAATATATTTAACATTGAATTTAAAGAAACAATTCAATCAAAAAAAATAAAGTTTTTACCATCAAAAGAAATTATAAAATCAAACGAAGACCAAATTATTGATAACAACGACAATTTTATTGTTTTAAATAAAGCATCTGGCATATCAGTTCAAGGTGGAACTAAATCAAAAAAAAATCTAGTAGATATTTTTTCTAAAAGTCAAATTTTTGAGGGAACAAAACCATATTCTGTTCATAGATTAGATAAAGATACTTCTGGGGTTTTTATAATGGCCAAAAACAGAGAGAGCGCTCAATTGCTTACTTCTTTATTTAGACTAAGAAAAGTGCACAAAACCTATTTAGCTATCTGCCAAGGAGAAATTAATAAAAAATCTGGTGTATGGGATGATGAATTAATTAGGTATGACGGTGATAAAAAAATAATTGAAAAAGCAAAAACAATTTTCAAAGTTATTGATAAAAATTCTGAAGCAAGTTTAATAGAATTAAAACCTATTACTGGACGAAAACACCAGTTAAGAAAACAATTATATGCAATTGGAAATCCTATATTTGGAGATACAAAATATAAATTATCAAATTCTAATAAAGGAGTTAATAAAAATTTAATGTTACATTCATATCAAATTAAATTTAAAATTAATGACATCAAACATACTTATTCTGCATTGTTGCCTAATTATTTTAAAAAACTTTTAAAATCTAAAAGACTTAGATTTTCAAATTTGAAATAAAATTTTTAATTAATATATCACTTAGATTTGAGTAATCCTGATCAATGATATTTTTTAAATTGGTTACTCCTTTATCTGAAATACCACATGGTATAATTTTTTTATAATTTTCTAGATCAGTATTTATATTTATTGCAAAACCATGATAGGCAATCCATTTGCTAACCCTGATACCTATTGCTGCAATTTTTTTAATTTCATTATTATTTTTATACCATATACCGATATTATCCTTATCTGGAAAAGTTACTATTTTATAATATTCTAAAGTTTGAATTATTGTTTTTTCGATAATTGTTATAAATTTTCTGATATCTTTTTTTTTTCTTAAATCTAAAACAAAATAACAAATTAATTGACCTGGTCCATGGTAAGTAATTTTACCACCTCTGTTTGTTTCTAATATTTTGATAGATTTATCAATAATTTCATTCTCTTTATAGGTAGTTCCAGCTGTAAAAATCTCGTTATGCTCCAAAGTCCAGATTAATTCTTTTTCATTATTTTCAAATATCCTCTTTAATCTGGTCTCTAGTAAACTAATAGCATCAAAATAATTTACTGGTTTTATTGACTTTTTGATCTCTATACTCATTTATAATTTGTATTATCTTTATTATGTATTAATAGTGCAAATCTAAATTATAGGTAGAT
>CACBRW010000052.1 GCA_902541745.1 uncultured Pelagibacteraceae bacterium
TGGAATAACAGCTAATGATGCATTTAAACCAGTTACAAGATATTTTGATAGAATAACTAGACCTGAACAGATTATTCAATCATTCCCAGCAGCAGTTCAAACAATGTTAGATCCTGCAGACTGTGGTCCGGCGTGTATCGCTTTAAGTCAAGATATACAAGGTCAAACATTTGATTATCCTGAGGAATTTTTCAAAGAAAGAGTACACGCAATTAGAAGACCACGACCAGATGAATTTCAAATTAAAGAGGCAGCCGAAAAAATAAAGTTATCTAAAAATCCAATTATAATTTCAGGTGGTGGGGTTTTTTACTCAGATGCAATGGATGAGTTGAGTCAGTTCGCAATTAAACATAATATACCAGTCACTCAAACCGTAATGGGATATTCTACAATGAAAAGAGATCATACTCATTTTGCGGGTCAAATCGGAGGTTTAGGTGGAAAAAATACAAATACTTTGGCAAAAGAAACAGATTTAGCAATTGCAGTTGGAACTAAACTTGCAGATTTTACTACTGGATCATGGGCAAATTTTGAAAATGAAAATTTTAAACTTGTTTCAATAAATGTATCAAGATTTGATGCTAACAAACATTTAGCTCAAGCTGTCGTTGGAGATGCTAAAGTTTCATTAATTGAGCTTTCACAAGCATTAGGTAATTGGAAAGCAGAGGAAGAATGGAATAAAAAATCTCAAATTGAACTTAAATCATGGAATGAGCATATAGATAAAGTTAGTGCGCCAACAAATCAAGAAGTTCCAAGTTATGTTCAAGTAATTGGTGCAATCTATAGAAATTCTGACCCAACAGATATTGCTGTTACGGCAGCTGGAGGTTTGGTTGGTGAAGTAGTTCAAGTTTGGAGACCTAGAGAGCTAAATACTCATGAAACAGAGTGGGGTTTTAGCTGTATGAGTTATGAAATTTCAGGCGCCCTTGGAATTAAAATGGCTCATCCAGATAAAGAAGTAATTTCTTTTGTGGGAGATGGCTCTTATCTATTAAATAATACAGATATTTATTCATCAGTTATTACTAAAAAAAAATTGATAATCATAGTATGTGACAATGGTGGGTTTGCAGTTATCAATCGACTACAATTATTTAAAGGTGGTAAAGAATATAATAACTTATTAAAAAGCTCTAACACACCTGGACTAGTTGATGTTGATTTTGCAAAACACGCAGAAAGTATGGGAGCTAAATCTGAACATGTTAATTCAATTTCTGATCTTGAAGCTGCATTTAAGAGAGCAAAAGCTTCTGATGTAACTTACGTTATTTCAATAAAAACTCATGCATATAAATGGGTTGAAGGTTCAGCTTTTTGGGACAGTCCAACACTTGAAATCCCAAAAACTAAGGAAAATGAGGAAGCTTTAAAACTTTATAAAGAAGGAAAAGACAAACAAAGACAAGGCGTATAGACCTTTATGAATAAAATTTTTAAGGTTGGTCTTATCGGTTGTGGACATATTGCTGAAACATATTTTAGGGGGCAACAATATTTCAATAATTTTAAAATAGTTGCTTGTGCAGATATTGACCAAAAAGCAGCTGATAAATGTGCAAAATTATACAATATTAAATCTAAAACAGTTGCACAAATTTTAAAAGACAACGAAATAGAAGTTATTTTAAATTTAACAATTCCACAATCTCATTATTCAGTCTCAAAAAAAGTTTTAAATTCAGGTAAACACGTTTATTCAGAAAAACCATTAGCAACTTATTTTTCAAAAGGTGAAGAACTCGTCTCACTAGCAAAAAAAAACAAACTCTATCTTGGAAATGCTCCTGATACATTTTTAGGTGGGGGAATTCAAAAAGCTAGAGAATTAATTGACTCAGATTTAATTGGAGAGATTAAACTAGGTAACGCAATCTTTGCATTTCCAGGAGTAGAGTCTTTTCATCCAAAACCTGAGTCATGGTATAAAAAAGAAGGAGGTCCAGTAATCGATATGGGACCATATTTTTTCACAACCTTAGTAAATTTACTTGGACCTGCAAAACAAGTTCAAGGAAGAACATTAACTGCTTTTAAAAAGAGAATTTATGGAGTAGGACCTAAAAAAAATAAATCATTTAAAGTTGAAACACCCACAACATACTTAGCAACAATTCAATTTCACAGTGGTGCTATAATTCAGGTAACACTCTCTTTTGATGTAATTAATCATCAAAGAAACCACATGGAGCTTTATGGAACAAAAGGATCGATTATTGTTCCGGATCCAAATATGTTTGGAGGTTCTGTATTTATCTCTGTTACAGAAGGTGGAAAATGGGGTGAACATAAAACAGATAAGATGCATTTAGGAAAAATAAACATAACTTCTTCTAGTGGAAGATCAAATGAAGCTGCTACTAACGCAAACTATCGGAGTGTTGGTTTATCTGAAATGTTATATTCTATTCAGAAAAACAAAAAACACAGGTGTTCAGGTGATTTATCTTTACATGTATTAGATATAATCGAGTCAACCATGAGGGCATCTAACACAGGAATTCCTCAAAAAATAAAAACAAAATGCGTTAAACCAAAAAAATTTACTGAAGAAGAAGTAAAAAAAATTTTAATTTAGATGTCAAAACCAATTGTTATATCTGACCCTTTTCCAAGAACATTAGATCTGATTTTTACAAAAAAAAAATT
>CACBRW010000053.1 GCA_902541745.1 uncultured Pelagibacteraceae bacterium
TCAAATTTTGAAAAAATTATTGAAACTTTTTTATCTGTTTTTGACTTAATTAAGTTATCACTTATAAGTAAAAACGATGATAATATTAATCATGATCATAATTTAATTAATGAAGAAATAAATTTAAATGAAAGAATTTGATTACATAATTATTGGTGGAGGTTGCGCAGGTCTTTCGTTAGCATACGAGCTGGATGTTCATGAAAAATTAAAAGATAAAACTTTAGCAATTATTGAGCCAAGAGAAGATTATAAAAGAGATAAAACCTGGTCATTTTGGAAGGTTTTTTCACACAACTTTGATGACTGTGTAAAAAAAAGTTGGGATAATTTTACAATAAATACACCCAATAATACGAAATATGTAGATTGCAAAACTACTCCATATCAAACAATTGATAGTGGTTTGTTCTACAAAAAAATACTTTCAAAACTTAAATTAAATAAAAATATTCAGTTTTTTAAAAGTATTGATGAAATAGATAAATCTAATTCAATTGTATTTAATAGTGTACCTAATTTAGAGAATAAGCAGAGTGAGTTATGGCAACACTTTTGTGGAGTTGAAATAGAAACAGAAAAAGACTTTTTTGACGACGAAATATTCAATTTGATGGACTTTGCTTGTGATCAAAGAAACAAAGTTCATTTTTTTTATACGCTACCATTTACTAAAAGAAATGCATTAGTTGAAACTACTTGGATATCTGAGCTAAATGATGAAAAACTTAAAGATTATGATGAACAAATTGATAATTATTTAAGTAAACATCTAAATATCAGAAACTGTGAAATCAATTTCAAAGAAACTGGTGCAATCCCACTTTTTAGACAAAAAAATGTAAGTAAATTAAATGAAATTTACATAGGCTCAGCAGGAGGCATGACTAGATTAAGTACGGGTTATACGTTCCTAAATATTCAAGAACAAAGCAGATATATAAGAGAAAATATAGAAAATATTAAAAATGTAAATTTATTTAAAATTAATTCAAAATATGATTTTTTAGATAAAATCTTATTGAGAGTTCTTAAAAATAATTCCAATGAAATGGGAAATATATTTTTCAAAGTTTTTAATTCAAAACCTAAAACAGCTATCAATTTTTTATCGAATAAAAGCAGTCTTTTCGAAGATATAGAGGTAATTCTAAAAATGCCAAAGTGGAAATTTTTAAAAGAATTAATTTAAAATGAACAATAAAATAAAAAAAATAAATTTAAATCATTCATTTATTTTTTTCTTTGTTGTAAACATTTTTTGTATTTTACTTTTCAAGTTTAATAATTTTAATATTTCATCAATTTTGTGTTTACTTTTAATTTTAATTATAGGAGTTTCCCATGGTGCATTAGATCATATTAAAGGAAAAAAACTGCTTAAATTATTTAATATAAAATCAAATTATGTATTCTATATTATATATATTTTAATTTCTGCACTAGTTATAGTAACTTGGATATTATTACCGTCAATAACTTTAATAGTTTTTTTAATAATCGCCTCTTACCACTTTGGCAAAGAAGATACGCAATTTTTGATTAATGATAGATCTTATTTCACTCAACTACTTTATTTTTTTAAAGGATTTTTAATTATACTTGCTCCTTTATATTTTCATTTTCAGGAAACAATAGGAATTTTCAAATTATTATTAATCGATAATGAAGCATTTTATTCAAGTTTAAATTTTATTGAGACAAATAATGTAATTCAAATAGGAATATTCTGTAGCACACTGTCTAGTATTTTTCTTTTCTTAAAGAATTTTGAAATAAAAAAATTTATAGTTTTTTTAGATTATTTTTCAATTTTAATATTAAATTACTATTTATCTCCACTAATTGCTTTTACTGCTTATTTCTGTTTTTTACACTCGATCAGACACTCAATTTCCCTCGCTATTGAACTTAATCCAAATAGTATAGTAAATGGATATAAATTATTTGTTAATAAAGCTTTACCTTTAACAATTTTAACTGCTATTTTTTCTTTTATTGCACTTTATCTACTGAATAATTCATTTAATTTAGATAGTGCAATTTTAAAAATAATATTTATAGGTTTGGCGTCTTTAACCTTTCCACATATATTGCTTGAGTATTTTTTAGAAAAAAATGAAAAATAAAGAATTAAAAATATTATTATCTGCGCCTCGTGGGTTCTGTGCCGGGGTAGAAAGAGCAATTGAAATAGTTGAAAAATCTATACAAAAATTTGGAGCTCCAGTTTATGTGCGTCATGAAATAGTCCATAACAAATATGTTGTAGATGATTTAAAAAATAAAGGAGCAATATTTGTTGAAGAGCTCGAGGAGATAAAGGATAAATCAAGACCAGTAATTTTTTCGGCACATGGTGTTCCAAAAAAATACCTGAAGATGCAAAAAATTATAAAATGACTTATGTGGATGCTACATGTCCACTTGTTTCTAAAGTTCATAGAGAAGCAGAAAATCTTAGTAAAGCCGGTTACCATATAATTTTAATTGGTCATGAAAATCATCCTGAAGTAATTGGGACTATGGGTCAATTAAAAGAAGGTTCTATAGATCTAATCCAAAATGAGGAAGAGGCTATAAACTATCAAAATAAAGAAGACAAAAAATTAGCATATATTACTCAGACTACTTTGTCAG
>CACBRW010000054.1 GCA_902541745.1 uncultured Pelagibacteraceae bacterium
CTTTTCAGGACAACAGTTTATTTCCTCATTACACAGTTGAAAAAAATATTTTATTAGGCGCTGAGAGAAATAAAGGAAAAAGAAAGAAAAAGCTTAGTTTTAAAGAGATTATAGATTTTCTTGATATAGAAAAAATATTACCAAAATTTCCACATGAAATTAGCGCAGGAGAGGCGCAAAGAGCTTCGCTTGCAAGATCGCTATTAACTCAACCTGATCTTTTGCTTTTAGATGAACCCCTATCCAATGTAGATCAAAGTTTTAAAGAAGAAATTCAAGTAAGATTAAAAAAAATATTAAGTAAATTAAAAATTACAACAATAATTGTTACTCATGACTCCTATGAAGCTTTTTATCTTGGTACCAAATGTGCAATTGTATTAGATGGTCAAATTAAACAGTTTGATGATCCTTATAATGTTTATCATTTTCCAAATTCAGTCGAAGTAGTAAATTTTTTAAATCGTGGAATTTTAATTCCAGCAAAAGTAACAGGAGAAAATTCATTAGAAAATGATGATCTTGGAATAATTAAAGGTAATTTTATTAAGCATTATCCAAAAGGTTCAAATGTACAATTATTATTACAACCAGAGGATCTTGAGCATGACGATAAAAGCAATCTAAAGCTAGAAGTAGTAGATCGAAAATTTAGAGGAACAAACTTTATCTATACTTTAAAAACCAATAGCGATTTATTAATTCCAGTTTTTGTTCATTCCCACCACGAACATCAACATGAAGCTGACGAAAAGTTTGGAATTAAAAGACCGATTAATATTGATCACATAGTTTGTTTTTAATAAAACAAGCAAATGCTTAGTAAAAAACAATTATTCACTAGAGGTATGCTGGATATTTCTCCACATATGCTTTCAGTGATTCCATTTGGAATAATCTGTGGGGCAATTGGAGTTGAACTTGGTTTTAATCCTTATTTAGTATATGCAATGTCCTTCATTATTTTTGGAGGTGCTTCTCAAATAGTTTTTTTGCAACTTTTATCAGGAGGTGCGTCTAGTTTAGTTGCTGTTACTTCTGTTGGAATTATTAATTCTCGACATTTGCTATATGGAGCAGTTTTATCTGAATATTTAGAAAAATTATCTTTTATTAAAAAATTATTAATATCATATGTAATAGTTGATCAGGGATTTGCCGAATCTAATAAATTTTTTAAAAAAAATAGATCCGAAGAATATTTGCATTATCATTTAATAGGCACTGGATGTACGATGTGGGTTTGTTGGCAAATTGCTACACTTTCAGGAATTATTTTGGGATCATTTGTTCCTGAGGAACTTGGATTAAAATTTGCAATTCCTCTGACATTTATTGCAATCGTTGTGCAAGATTTAAAAAAAATTGATCATGTGATTGTAATGATTACTTGTGGTTTAAGCTCATTATTATTTTTTGATGCACCATTTAAATCTTATATTATTATTTCACCAGTTATTGCTTTATTTGTAGCTTCATTATTATTGAGGTTAAAAAAATGACTTTAGTATCAATTATCTTCGCTGGTATATTAACTTACTTTACCAGAATGACTATGGTTGCATTAATTAGTAGAGATATGTTGGGAGATAAAATTAAAGCTGTTTTAGAATATGTTCCATCTGCAGTATTTCCAGCCATAATATTTCCTGGAATATTTATAAATGATTATGGAACCTTTATAGAAATGAATGATCCAAAAATTTTTGGAGCATTAGTTGCAGTTGTTGTAGGTTATTTTTCAAAAAATATTATTGCAACTATTTTAGCAGGATTAGTTTCTTATTGGTTTTTAATTTTTGTGATTTTTAGTTAGCACCTAATTTAATATTACTTTTAATATTGCTATCCATTAACTCAGGTTTAGATAAATTGAGATTTGACATTATTTCAGCATATTCATCAGCGTTATTGACTTGAAGTCTTGGATTTGATTTTTTTTCATTTCCTATAGTACTTACGAGTTTACCGTTATAATCATGACCTGGATAAAGCAAAGTATCCTCAGGTAGTTTAAGCAATTTATTAAATAAAGAATTATAAGCATCTTTTGAGCTACCATTTTGAAAATCTGTCCTACCTGTTCCATTAATTAAAAGGGTATCTCCAGAAAATAAATATCTATCCATTAAAAAACTGTAGCTGTCTGAAGTATGACCTGGTGTATACATCGCTTTAATTTTAATTTGATCAATTTTAATTATTTCTTCATCTTTTACTTTGATTTCTACTGTATCAGCAGGTGTGTGCTCTCCCATTATTGTAGAACAATTTGTT
>CACBRW010000055.1 GCA_902541745.1 uncultured Pelagibacteraceae bacterium
TCAGTTAGCTGATGTTGTAGACGGAAAAGCATTTTTACTTCAGGGAGGAGATTGTGCTGAGAGTTTTGCAGAATTTAATCCAGATAATATTAGAGATACATTTAAATTAATGTTGCAAATGTCATTAGTTTTAACTTACTCAGCTTCATTACCAGTTGTAAAAGTTGGAAGAATAGCTGGGCAGTTTTCAAAACCTAGAAGTGCACCTACCGAAATAAAAGATGGAGTAGAGCTTCCAAGTTATTTAGGAGACAACATTAATGCTATGGAATTCACTGAAAAGGCTAGAGTTCCAGATCCTAAAAGATTATTTAAAGCTTATTCTCAATCAGCAGCAACCCTTAATCTTATTAGAGCTTTTTCAAAAGGAGGTTTTGCAGATTTAAATAAAGTTCACTTATGGAATTTAGATTACATTAAACAAAGCCCACAAGCTAAAAAATTTAAGGATCTTGAAGATAAAATTGCTGATGCTATTGCTTTTATGAGAGCATGTGGAATTACTTCAGATTTTAATAATAGATTGTACACAGTAAATTTTTGGACATCACATGAAGCTTTACTATTACCTTTCGAGGAGTCAATGACCAGAACAGATTCTACCACTGGTGAAAATCATGATACATCTGCTCATTTTGTTTGGATAGGTGACAGAACTAGACAATTAGACGGAGGACATGTCGAATTTTGTAGAGGTATAGAAAATCCAATTGGAATTAAATGTGGACCAACCTTAAAAGCTGATGATTTAATTAATCTTTGTAACAAAATAAACCCTAAGAATGAAAAAGGTAAAATCACTCTAATATCAAGATTCGGAGCAGATAATGTATCAAAATTTTTACCAAAATTAATTAGGGCAATAAAAAAAGAAGGTTTAAATGTAATTTGGTCGTGTGATCCCTGTCATGGTAATACAATCAAAGCTGCAACAGGGTTCAAAACAAGACCATTCAACAGTGTTTTAAAAGAAGTAAAAGAGGTTTTTGCATGCCATCAAAGTGAGGGAAGTTATGCAGGCGGTCTACATATCGAATTAACTGGTCAAGATGTAACTGAATGTATAGGAGGTGCTCAAAAAATATCTGAAAAAGATTTATCTTCTAGATACCACACTCATTGTGATCCAAGACTTAATGGAAATCAAGCTTTAGAATTAGCTTTCTTGATTTCAGATGAGATTAAAAAGAATAGCTCGTATTCAAAAAATGCAGACAGAGCGGCATCTTAATACATTGTAAAATTATAAATAATAAATAGTTTTTAATTATGACACCTACAGAAAAAGTTAAATTTATATCTAATTGGATTAAAAACTATGTAGATAATATGCCAAGTAAGGCAGAGTCATTAGTTATAGGTATTTCTGGAGGAATTGACTCATCAGTATCGAGCACACTTAGTGCCATGACTGGAATAAAAACTATTGTTTTATCTATGCCAATCAAACAGAAATCACATCAACATGATTTAAGTTTAAAACATCAAGAATGGTTAGTAAAAAATTTCAAAAATGTTGAAGCGCATACAATTAATTTAGACGAGTTATTTTTAGCATTTAATGCAAGCTTATCAAAATTTGATAATGAACATGGTATGGCTAATTCAAGAGCTAGACTAAGAATGACCACTCTTTATCAGGTAGCAGCAGCGAATAAAGGAATTGTTGTAGGAACAGGAAACAAAGTAGAGGATTTTGGTGTTGGATTTTATACGAAGTATGGAGATGGTGGAGTAGATATTTCACCAATAGCTGATTGTAACAAAACACATGTCTGGGAATTAGGAAAAGAGCTAGGAATTCTGCAAGAGATTATTGATGCACCTCCAACTGATGGTTTATGGGATGACGGTAGAACTGATGAAGGTCAACTTGGTTTAAAATATAATGAGTTAGAAGAAGCAATGGAGAATCCAAATTCTTCGAATCGTGCAAAATACGAAATTATCAGAAAACAAAATATGCATAAAATGGAGCCAATTCCTGTATGCATAATTCCAAATTAATCAAATAGATTCACAAATCTATAATTTAAGTATATTTCTTCAACTATGAGTTTAGATATTTTTTTAACAAATAATCTTACTAACAAAAAAGAAAAATTTATC